>CAIUAC010000635.1 GCA_903896985.1 uncultured Sandaracinus sp. | reverse complement strand
GCGTCGTCGCCGACCGCGCGCTCCGCCAGCGTGAAGGAGCGCGTGACCGCCTCGCGCGGCAGCACGAAGGACGCGCCGTCCTCGTCGCCGACCGTGACGACCGCCGCCGTCTCCCAGAGCTCCGCGCGCTGCGGAGCGCCTTCCCACATCAGCACGACCTCGAGCGCCAGCGTTCGTTCGTTCATGTCCGTAGCCTCCGCCGCAATGGACAGCGACCCGGCGCGCAGGTTCCACGAAACACGAGAAAAAACGCCGCGAGAGCCAAGCTCATGGTCGAGGGAATTCTTTGCGCGAGCGCGCGTAGGATGACCCCCCGAGGGTGCTCGCCGCGCGCTCTGGGGCGAGCACGGCGCGGTGGCGGCTCGCGCGCGTTCCGTGTTCTAGTCGCGGTGGAGGCTGTGCAGGATGAGCGAGTCAGTCGAGTCGGAGGTCGACGCGTTGCAGCGCGAGCTCGCCGCTGCGCGCGGGGAGAACGCCGCGCTGACGCAGAGCCTCGCCGAGCACCGCCGCTTGGTCGAGGGCGCGCGCGATGCGCACGCCGCGCTCGCCGCGAGCGAGGAGCGCTTCCGCATCCTGTTCGACCGCTCGCCCGACGCGCTGATGACGCTCGAGCCGCCCGAGTGGAAGTTCACCTCGGCGAACCCCGCGATGCTCGCGATGTTCGGCATCCGCGATGACGCCGAGCTGCGGACGCTCGACGCCGAGCGCGTCTCACCGGAGCTGCAGCCCGACGGGCGCACCTCGGCCGAGAACGCGCGCGAGGTCATCGCGCTCGCGATGCGCAACGGCGCGCACGCCTTCGAGTGGACGCACCGGCGCCTGTCCGGGGAGGACTTCCCGGCCACCGTCGTGCTCGTGCGCGTCGAGTTTCACGGCGTGCGGCTGTTGCAGGCGATCGTGCACGACGAGACCGACGAGCGCCGCGTGCAGGCGAGCCTCGCGCAGCGAGATCGCCTCGCGAGCATGGGGATGCTCGCGGCGGGCGTCGCGCACGAGATCAACAACCCGCTCGCCTACGTGCTCGCGAGCGTCGAGGCGCTCGCCGAGGCGCTGCCGACGCTGCCGTGCGTCGCCGACAAGGACGACCTCCTCGAGGCCGCGGCGAGCGCCCTCGAGGGCACGCGCCGCATCGCGGGCATCGCGCGCGGGCTGAGCACCTTCGCCCGCGTCGAGCGGATGGAGTGCACGAAGGTCGACCTGCACCAGGCGATCGAGAGCGCCGCGACGATCGCGCACAACGAGATCAAGTACCGCGCGACGCTCGTGCGCGACTACGCGGAGCTGCCGCTGCTCTGGGCGTCCGAGGGCAAGCTCTCGCAGGTGTTCCTCAACCTGCTGATCAACGCCGCGCACGCGACGCCGGAGGGCGACGCCGCCGCGCATCGCATCACCGTGCGCACCTGGGTCGTCGGCGACGACGTGTTCGCCGCGATCAGTGACACCGGCGCGGGCATCGCCCCCGAGCACCTCGAGCGCGTCTTCGAGCCGTTCTTCACCACGAAGAAGGCGGGCAGAGGCTCCGGGCTCGGGCTCGCGATCTGTCGGACGCTCCTCGCCGAGGTCGGCGGCGAGCTGCGCGTCGAGAGCGAGCTTGGGCGCGGGACGCGCGTCGTCGTGCGCCTGCCCGTCGTGCGCACCGACGCGGGCACGCAAGCCGCCGCGCCCGCCGCGAAGCCGCCCTCGATCCTGCCGCCGGCGCGCGGCAGAGTGCTCGTCGTCGACGACGAGGAGCACATCCGCTCGGTGATGCAGCGGATGCTCCGCCGCGCGCACGACGTCGTCACGGTCGCGTCCGGGCGCGAGGCGCAGGCGCTGCTCGAGCAGGACGCTGCGTTCGACGTCGTGCTCTGCGACCTGATGATGCCGGAGCTCTCGGGCCCGGAGCTGCACGCTTGGCTCGCGGCGCGCCATCCTGCGCTCGCGCGGCGCGTCGTCTTCGTGTCCGGCGGCGCGTTCACTCCCGAGGCGTCCGAGTATCTCGAGAGCGTCGAGAATCGGCAGCTCGGCAAGCCGTTCGAGGTCCGCGAGCTGCAGTCGCTCGTCGCCGAGATGGTCGAGCGCGCCGGCTAGGTGCCCGGTCGCGCGGCGGTCCGCTCGTGCTCGGATGGGCAGGGACGGGTGCCCGCGAAAGCGGCCCCGGGCGCGCACGTCTGATGTCGAGCAAGTTCCGTCTTGCCTGGCTATATAAAGCAATGGCGTAATCCTGCTTTGCGGCGTAAGAGCGTCGGCGAGGAGTTTCGCGATGACCGAGCGCCCGGACGCGGAGATGTTGGACCTGAAGCGCGAGCTAGCGGCCGCGCGCGTCGAGGTCGGCGCGCTGACGCAGCGCCTCGAGGAGCAGGGGATGGTCGAGCACCGCCGCGCCGCCGACCTCGGGCTGGAGCTGCACGATGTCCTCGCGGCCCTCGCGGCGAGCGAGGCGCGCTTCCGCATCCTCGTCGAGCGCTCGCCTGATGGGCTGATGACGCTCGCGCCGCCGACCTGGAGGATCACGGCGGCGAACCCCGCGGCGCTCGCGATGTTCGGCGTGCCGACCGAGTCTGCGCTGTGCGAGCTCGCCCCCGCGAGCCTCTCCCCGGAGCGGCAGCCCGACGGTCGCCTCTCGGCCAAGATGGCGCGGGAGATGATCGAGCGGGCGGCGCGCGACGGCTCCCACACCTTCGAGTGGACGCACCGGCGCGCGTCGGGCGAGGAGTTCCCTGCCGCTGTCGCGCTCGTGCGCGCGGACCTCGCTGGCACGCCGATGGTGCAGGCGATCGTGCGCGACGAGAGCGAGAAGCGCCGCGTGCAGGCGAGCCTCGCGGAGGGAGACCGCCTCGCCAGCATCGGGATGCTGGCGGCGGGCGTCGCCCACGAGATCAACAACCCGCTGGTCTACGTCCTCGCCAACGTCGAGACGCTCGCCGAAGAGCTGCCGAAGCTCTCGGAGGTCGCGGCGCACCTCGACTTGCTCGAGGCGGCGGCGAGCGCGCTCGAGGGCACGCGCCGCATCGCCAGCATCGCCCGCGGGCTCAGCTCGTTTGCGCGCGTCGAGCGCCTCGAGCGGACGAGGGTCGATCTGCGAAGGGCTATCGAGAGCGCCGCGACGATGGCGTTTCACGAGATCAAGTACCGCGCGACGCTGGTCGAGGAGCACGGCGAGCTGCCGCTGCTCTGGGCGGCGGAGGGCAAGCTCTCGCAGGTGTTCCTCAACCTGCTGATCAACGCCGCGCACGCGATGCCGGAGGGCGACGCTCGGTCGCAGCGGATCACGGTGCGCACCTGGGCGGACGGCGACGAGGTGTTCGCCGAGGTCAGCGACACGGGCTCAGGCATCGCTCCGGAGCACCTCGAGCGCATCTTCGAGCCGTTCTTCACGACGAAGAAGGCGGGCAAGGGCTCGGGCTTGGGGCTCGGGATCTGCCGCGCGCTGCTCGCCGAGATCGGCGGGGACCTGCGCGTCGACAGCGAGGTCGGCCGAGGCACGCGCGTGACGGTGCGCCTGCCCGCCGGGCGCACCGACGCGGACCTCAGCTCGACGGTCCCGCCGCTCAGGCAGCAGTCGATGGCCCCGGTGACGCGGGGCAGGGTGCTCGTCGTCGACGATGAGGAGCACATCCGCGCGGTCCTTCGGCGCACGCTGCGGCGCGCGCACGACGTCGTCGCGGTGGCGTCCGGGCGCGAAGCGAAGGCCCTGCTCGAGCAGGACGCCGCGTTCGACGTCGTGCTCTGCGACCTGATGATGCCGGAGATCTCGGGGCTGGCGCTCCACGCGTGGCTCGCGGCGCGCGACCCCGCGCTCGCGAAGCGCGTCGTCTTCATCTCCGGCGGTGGGTTCACTCCCGAGACGTCCGACTACGTGGCGCGCCTCGACAACCGGCAGCTCGGCAAGCCGTTCGACCTCCGGGAGCTGCGGGGCGTCGTCGCGGACATGGTGGCGGGCGCGTAGGCGGACTCGCCGCCGGGACGGGCGCTGCCGCCGCGCAGCGCCGCCCCGGTCGCGTCGGTCAGGGAGCCGGCGCGCGCTCGACGACGAAGACCGCGCGGCGGTTGAACGCCTGCTCGGCCTCGCTGTCGCCAAGCTGCTCGGGCTGCAGGTCGCCGAACGCGTGCGCGACGAGGCGCGAGCGCGCGATGCCGCCGTGCGCGAGGGCGTCGATCACCGTCCGCGCGCGCCGCTGGCTCAGGACCATGTTCTGCTCGGGGCTGCCCTCGCGGCTCGCGTGCGCCTCGACCGTGATCGAGATGAACTCCGGATGCGCATGGAGCAGCGCGATGACGGCGCGCAGCGCGGCGCGGCTGCCCGGCGTGACGGCGGCGCGGTTCTTCGGGAAGTTGATGCGCTGGCCGAGGCGGTCGAGGTGTTGCTCGGCCTCGGAGCGCGGCGCCGTGTCGGGGCAGCCGTCGTCGTCCTCGAAGCTGTTGGGCGTCTCGGCCTCGAGCGGGCAGCGATCCGTCGCGTCGAGGACGCCGTCGGCGTCGTTGTCGGGATCGGGGCAGCCGTCCT
>CAIUAC010000634.1 GCA_903896985.1 uncultured Sandaracinus sp. | reverse complement strand
GCGAGCTCGACGACGACGGGACTTCCTTCTGGTGGCGCAGCCTCGCGCGCAACAAGCGCTGCATCACGCTCGACCTCCGGCGCGCGGAGGGGCAGGCGCTCGCGCGGCGACTCGCGGCGCGCGCGGAGGTGCTCGTCGAGGGCTTTCGCCCGGGCACGCTCGAGGGCTGGGGGCTCGGCCCCGACGCGCTTTGGGCAGAGAATCCTGGGCTCGTCATCGCGCGCGTCTCGGGCTTCGGGCAGACAGGGCCGTATTCTGCGCGACCCGGATATGCCTCTATCGCAGAGGGATATGGCGGACTCCGACACTTGACTGGAGTGCCCGGTGAGGCGCCTGTGCGCGCGAATCTCAGCTTGGGTGACACGCTCGCGGGCTTGCACGCGGCGCTCGGCGTCTTGCTCGCCTTGCGCACGCGCGACGCGACGGGGCGCGGACAGGTCGTCGACGTCGCGCTCTATGAGAGCGTGTTCGCGGTGCTCGAGAGTGTGATTGCGGACTACGCAGGCGCGGGCGTCGTGCGCGGCCCCTCGGGCAGCACGATCACAGGCATCGTCCCGAGCAACACCTATCCGACGCGCGACGGGCGCTACATTGTGATTGGCGCGAACGGCGAGTCCGTGTTCAAGCGCTTGATGCACGCGATCGGTCGAGCGGACCTCGCCGAGGACCCGCTCCTCGCCGGCAACGTCGCGCGCGTCGCTCGGCAGCGCGAGCTCGACGACGCGATCGGCGCGTTCACCGCCGCGCGTGATGCCGCGGAGTTGCTCGCGCTCCTCGACGCGCACGCCGTCCCCGTCGGTCCGCTCTACGACGCCGCAGAGATGCTGCGCGACCCACATTTTCAAGCGCGCGGGCTCTTCGAACAGGCGCGCGGCGAGCAGCGCGACTACACGGTCCCCGCGATGTTCCCGCGCCTCGCGCAGACCCCCGGGCACACCGACTGGGCAGGTCCGTCGCACTCCGCGCACACGCGCGAGGTGCTGCGCGAGCTCGGGCTCGACGACGCCGCGATCGACGCGCTCGCCGTGTCGGGCGTGATCGCGAAGAGCTGACCGCCACTGAGCCGCCCCGCGCACAGCGCGAAATCGACGCGACGCCGCAAATCCGCGCTTGCACCGTCGTGTAACGTTTGTTACAAGATGGCCCATGAACAAGCTCGTCATTCTGGGTGGGGCTGGTGGGGTGGGTTCAGTGGCGGCGCGCGCGCTGGCGCACGGCAAGTACTTCGACGAGATCGTGCTCGCCGACGTCCAGGCGGACGCGGCTCGAGCGACGGCTGCGTCCTTCGGGGTGCCCTCGGTGACGGGCGTCGGCGTCGACGCCAGCTCGCCCGAGTCGCTCGCGGGCGTGATGCGCGGCGCGCGCGTCGTGCTCAATTGCGTCGGTCCGTTCTATCGCTTTGGGCCGCCGATCCTCGCCGCGGCGATTGCGGCGAAGGTCGACTTCGTCGACGTCTGCGACGACCTCGAGCCGACGCAGAAGATGCTCGACCTCGACGCCGACGCCGCGAAGGCGGGCATCTCGGCGCTGATCGGGATGGGCAATTCGCCCGGCTTGGCCAACGTCTTCGTGCGCCTCTGCGCCGATCAGCTGCTCGAGTCCATCGAGAGCGTCGACATCTTTCACCTGCACGGCGGTGAGCCGGTCGAGGGCGCCGGCGTCGTCAAGCATCGCATTCACGCGATGACCAACGATATCCCGCTCTTCCTCGATGGGAAGTTCGTCAACGTGCGTCAGCTCGAGGCGAGCGGGCAGGCCGTCGTCGCGCAGACCGAGTTCCGCGGGATTGGCACCTTCCCGACGTATCCATATCCCCACCCCGAGACGATCACGCTCCCGAAGTATCTCCCTGGGCTCAAGCGCGCGACGAACATGGGAGTGATCTTCCCGCTCTCGTACTTCCACCTGACCCAGGACATGGTGCGAGTCGGCGCGTGCACGACGACTCCCATCGACGTCGGCGGACAGAGCGTGATCCCGCTCGAGTTTTCGGTCGCGCACATCCTCTCGCGCCGCGCCGCGCTCCTCGCCGAGGCGGGCATCACGGGACCGGGGGGCTGCCTCAAGGTCGTCGTCGCCGGGACCAAGCGCGGCGAGCCGAGGACGTACGTGTTCTCGCTCTTCTCGAAGACGGCGGGCGCGGGCGAGGGCACGGGCATCCCCGCGGCGGTCGGCGCGGTGCTGATGTCGCGCGGGAAGATCACGCGCAAGGGCGTGTTCGCGCCGGAGGGCGGCGTCGATCCGCTCGATGTGCTGCCGCTCGCGATGGAGATCGCCGGGCGCATGGGCGCCGCCGGCGGCGACTCGATTCACGTCGAGAGCATCGATGCGCACGGGGTCTCGACGCAGGTTCCGCTATCGTTCTGAAGATGGCGTATTTCCTCGGGCACGATCTCGGTACCTCCGGACTCAAGTCCGTGCTCGTCGACGAGCACGGCGTCGTCCACGCCTCGGCGGCGGCGAAGTACCCGCTCAGTCACCCGCGCCCGCACTGGGCGGAGCAAGACCCCGAAGACTGGTGGCGCGCCGTCTGCGACAACACGCGCGAGGTGCTGTCGACGGGCGGCGTCGCGCCGGAGGACGTCGCCGCGCTCACGTTCGCCGGGCAGATGCTCGCGCTCGTGCCGATCGGCGAGGACTTGAAGCCGTCGCGCCTCGCGATCAGCTGGCTCGACTCGCGCGGCGAGGAGCAGGCGCGGCGCATGGTGCGGCGGCTCGGCGGCGAGCGCGTCGTCGCGACCCTCGCGGGCGCCTCGCCGACGGGCAAAGACCTCGTCGCGAAGATGGCGTGGATCGCCGACGAAGAGCCCGCGGTGTTCGCTCGCACGCGCGCGTTCTGCGACGCGACTGGCTATCTCGTCTTGCGCGCGACGGGCGAGGTGCTCTGTGATCCGACGGCGGCGGGCGGCTTCGGGCTCGTCGATCCGGCGACGCTGCGCTGGTCGCGCCTGCTCGCGACGATCACGGGCGCGTCCATCTCGAAGCTGCCGCGCGTGGTCAAGAGCGCGACCATCGCGGGGCCGCTGACCGAGCGCGCAGCGGCAGAGTGCGGCCTCCGCGCGGGCACGCCCGTCGCCGTCGGACTCGCAGACATTCCTGCGGCGGCGGTGGGCTCAGGCGCGACGGAGCCCGGCGACGCGCACGTCTATCTCGGCACCTCGTCGTGGATCGGAGTGACGCTCTCCAAGGCGTTCGCGTCGCATCGACACGGGATCGCGTCGGTGCCCGCGGGCGACTCGAGCATGTTCCTGGCGATCGGGGAGTCCGAGACGGCGGGCGCGTGCGTCGCGTGGTTCGAGCGGGAGATCGGCATTGGCGCCGCGCCGAGCGCAGACGAGGCGTGGACCCTCGACGCGCTCGTCGCGCGCGCGCAGCCGGGCGCCAAAGGGCTGCTGTTCTTCCCGTGGATGTTCGGGGAGCGCACGCCTGTCCCCGATACGCTGCTGCGCGGAGCGTTCGTGGGGCTCTCGCTCGAGCACGACCGCTCGCACCTCGCGCGCGCCCTGTTCGAGGGAGTCGCGCTCAACCTGCGCTGGATCCTCGAGGCGTTCGGCGCGCCCGGGCGCGAGTGCCGCACGCTCCGCGCCGTCGGCGGCGGCGCGACGAGCGATGAGTGGCTGCAGACGCTCGCCGACGTCACCGGGCGCAACGTCGACCGCATGGACAATCCGCGCTTGGCGGGCGCGATCGGCTGTGCGCTCACGGGCGCGGTCGCCGTCGGCACACTCCCCAACATGCGCGCCATCAAGCAGGTGATCGGCGTCTCGCGTCGGTTCTCGCCGCGCCCGGAATACGCCGCATTGCACGCCGCGCAGCTCGAGTCGTTTCGCGAGCTGTACTCGGCGCTCTCTCGCGCCGGGCGCCGCGCGGCCGCGTTCCAGCTGCCGAAGTGACGCGCGCGCCGCAGCAAGCCCGCGCCGAGGAGACGCGCCGCAACGTGCTCGACGCGACGCTGCGCGTGCTCGCGCGGGTCGGTCCGCACGGCGTCACGCACCGCGCCGTCGCAGCAGAGGCGGGCGCGTCGGTGCGCGCGGCGACGTACTACTTCGCGTCGCGCGACGAGCTTCTGCAGGAGGCGCTCGCGCACTACACGCGCGGGGCGATCGAGCGCTTTCGCCTGATCGAGCAGGCGCTCGAGTCGGCGGGCTCCATCTCCGTGAACGACGCGGCGGACGCGCTCGCCGCTATCGTGCTCGCCGACGTCGTCGGGGACCGCGTCGGGCTGATCGCCGAGTACGAGCTCGCGCTCGAGGC
>CAIUAC010000633.1 GCA_903896985.1 uncultured Sandaracinus sp. | reverse complement strand
CTCGTGTCCCTCGACGTCGAGCACCGCAGTGCTCTTCTCCAGCCGCTCGACCGTCGCACGCAGGATCTTCTTCACAGGCATGACCCGCAGAACATCAGACGCGCGACGGGAATGCAACGGCCGTCTGCATCCCGACGCGAACGATGAGCTCAGCCGCGCCGCAGGGACGCGACCGTCCGCCGCTCACCCGCGCGCCGCTCGACCTTGACGCGGCTCGCGTCTTGTTCGCGTCCGTCCCGGCGACGGTCCGTCTCGAAGAAGCTCGGCAGTCGGGTGCTCGTGTCGATGTGCAGGTGCGGCGTGTCGTACATGTAGGCATTGTCGCGGGCACGCCCGTCCGCGGCAAAAAAAGTGCGCCCCGCGCCGTCAGGGGACCTCGACGCTCGCGCTGTTCTGCGGCTCGGCGAGCTCGCGCACGACGAAGTCCGCGCCGTTGTCGTTCGTGTCGCTGCTGTTGCCCCTGAGCTCGTCCGCGCCGCCGACGGCCATCGTGGCCGCCGTGCTCGTCGCCAGCGCCTTGCGCTCGCGCGTCTGCGTGCCCGTGAGGCCGCCAGCCGTGGGCGTGCCCTCGGGCGCGGGCGCGGTGCCCCAGCCGCAGCGGTCGAGCTCGGCGCCCGTCGCCGAGGTGAGGCGGATGTGTCCGCCCGCGCCGCCGAGCGAGGTCGTGAACGTCAGGTCGCCGACGGGCCCGGCGGTGTAGATGAGGGCGTGCGTCAGCAGGTAGTAGCCGTGCCCGGCGATGGTCGTGCCCGCGGGGAGGGTCGCCATCGTGGAGTACACCGCCGTGCTCGACGCGCCGCGGTACTCGACGAGCAGTCCGCTCGCGTCGTACGCCGACGCGCTCGGGTTGTAGAGCTCGACGAACTCGTCGTCTGGGACCGTGCCGCGCCCCGTGGCGATCTCCGACAGCAGCAGCCGCCCGGTGCCCGCGGGGCCGCCGTCGATGCCGAGGTCGGGGCGACCCGCGTCCACGCCGAGATCGACGCCGAGGTCGGGGCGACCCGCGTCCACGCCGAGGTCGGGACGCCCCGCGTCGAAGCCGAGGTCGGGCGGACCCGCATCGAAGCCGAGGTCTGCGGGACCCGCGTCGAAGCCGAGGTCGGGCGGACCAGCGTCCCTGCCCGCGTCGTCCGTGAAGGCGGGCATGTCCATCCCGATGGGCCCGAGATCGGTCGAGCCGAGATCGACGGCCGGCGCCCGCCGATGCGGAGCGGTGCAGGCAGTGGCCGGGAGGGCGAGCAGGGCGGCGAGGAGGACGCGGGGAAGGTTCACGCGCGGAACCTTCCGCGCGACCCTCCGCTCTGTCAACGGCCTACGCGCTCGGTTCAGGCGAGCAGCGCCTCGGGGCTCACGATGCGGCCCGCGATGGCGCTCGCCGCGACCGTGAAGGGGGACGCGAGGTACACGCCGCCGGGGCCGCTGCGCCCTGGGAAGTTGCGGTTGATCGCGCTGACGGTGATCTGCTCCTTCGCCGTCGACGCGCCGGGACCGGCGTTGATGCACGCGCCGCAGGAAGGGTTGATCAGCTCGACGCCCGCGGCCTCGAAGATCTCGACATAACCCTTCTTCTCCGCGTACTGCCGAATCGCCTGCGAGCCGAACTGGATGAACGCGGTGACGCCGGGCGCGACGCGCAGCCCCTTCGCGACGGCCGCCTCGAGGACGACGGCGTACATGTCCATGTCCGCGCGCTTGCCGCCCGTGCAGGACCCGCCGTACGCGATGTCGATCTTCACGCCGCCGGGAAGCTGCGCGATCGAGACGCCGTTGCGCGGATCGCCCGGCGTCGCGACCATCGGCACGACGTCGCCGAGGTCGACGTGGAACGTCTCGAGGTACTCGGCGTTCGCGTCGCCCTTGACGAACTTGCTCGCGAGCGCCGCGCGATCGAGCCCCGTCCGCATCGACGTCAGGTAGTCGAGCACGACGTCGTCCGCCTCGAGGATGCCGGTGAAGCCGCCCGCCTCGACGGCCATGTTCGTCAAGGTCGCGCGCTCGTCGAGCGGCATCGAGCGCACTCCCGCGCCCGCGAATTCGAGCACGCGGCCGATGCCCTTGCTCGTGCGGAAGAACGGCTGCGCGAGCAGGTGCAGCATCACGTCCTTCGCGGCGACGCCCGGCTTCATGTGTCCGCCGAGCACGAAGCGCACGGTCTCCGGCACGTGCACGCGCACGTCGCGCGTGAACCAAGCGTTGGCCATATCCGTGCTGCCGACGCCGAACGCGAAGCAGCCGAGCGCGCCCGCCATGCAGGTGTGCGAGTCGGTGCCCGCGACGACCTGCCCGGGGAGCGCGAGATCCTCCATCACGGCGTTGTGGCAGATCGCCTCGGAGCCGCCGCGCTCGTTCTCGCCGTAGAGCCGCAGCTGATGCCGCTCGGCGAAGGCTTTTTGCGTCGTCGCGAGGCCGTTCGCGTTGTCGAGCAGGCCGAGCTTGCGCTTGTCCTCGGGCATCACGTCCGCGAGGAACGTGAGGTGATCGCGGAACGTGAAGACCGACTCGGGCTCTTGCACCGCCGCGTCCTCACCGAAGCCGGCGCGGAAGAGCGAGTCGGCCATCGGCGTCACGTACTCGTGCGAGAAGCGCACATCGGTGCGCACGAAGAGCGCGTCGCCGGGCTTGACGAAGGGCACGCCGAGGCGCCCCGTCTTGGCGTCGACGATGGCGTGCGCGGCGATGATCTTTTCGACTATCGTCATCGGGCGCGCGCCCGTCTCGAGCGCGGGCGGCGTGACCTCGCCGCGCAGGCGCAGCTTGTTGTACTCGAAGAGGCCGCCCGCTCGGATGATGTCGGCGCTGATCGGATCGACGCCGTCCGTGAACTCGGTCATCGGGATCGACTCGCCGCGGAGGATGCGCGGGATCAGGTCGAAGTTCGTGCTCGTCAGGAGCCCGATGTTCGTCGAGTTCTGCCCGTAGATCTTCTCGATGCTGCGCGCGATGACGAGCTTGATCCCCGCGGTCAGCTCGCTGTACGGCGCGGTCTCGCGCGAGGAACCGCAGCCCTTCGACTGCCCGCTGACGATGACGTCGAAGCCGCCGCTCTTGAGCGTGTCGCGGCCGAAGAGCCCGCCGCGCAGCCCGACGAGCGAGAATCGCCCGAGCGTCTCGTCGTAGTAGAAGCAGACCCAGCCGGGCGTGATCTCGTCCGTCGAGATGTTGTCGATGAGCTTGCGCTCGGGATCGTACGGAATATCCGTCCCGGCGAGCTGCTGTCGGAGGAGATCGGCGTCCTCGGTCAGGTAGAGGATGCGTCCCGTGAACCGAATCCCAGTTTCGTTCGCAGACAGCTCTGGCGGCATGGGCGCAGTCCATACCGCGGCCGCGTGAACTTCACAATAGTTCCCGGCCGCGGCACGCCTTTGTGTAAAACCGTGGCCATGAGCGACCTCACTCTCCGCAAGCACGCGCGCTTCGCTGGTGTCCCTGGGCCCGTGCTCGTCGTCGTGATGGACGGCGTCGGGATCGGGCGGCACGACGAGGGCGACGCGGTGTGGCTCGCGCGCACGCCGACGCTCGACTGGCTCGGGCAGCACGCGCTCTCGACGACGCTGCGCGCGCACGGCACCGCCGTCGGGCTGCCGAGCGACGACGACATGGGCAACAGCGAGGTCGGGCACAACGCGCTCGGCGCGGGGCGCGTCTTCGATCAAGGCGCGAAGCTCGTCAGCGAGGCCATCGCGTCGGGCGCGCTCTGGGCGGGCGCGGAGTGGCAGCGGGTGACGGGGCGCGCGAAGGAGCGCGGCGGCGCGCTGCACTTTCTCGGGCTGCTCTCGGACGGCAACGTGCACAGCCACCAAGAGCACCTCTACGCGATGCTCCGGCGCGCGAGCGAGGAGGGCGTGCGCACGGTGCGCGTGCACGCGCTGCTCGATGGGCGCGATGTGCCGGCGACGAGCGAGCCGCGCTTCCTCGACGCGCTCGAGGGCGTGCTCGCCGAGCTCAACGCGCGCGGCGACCGTGACTACCGCATCGCGTCGGGCGGCGGGCGCATGCAGGTGACGATGGACCGCTACAACGCCGACTGGGGCATGGTCGAGCGCGGCTGGCGCACGCATGTCCGCGGCGAGGGGCGCGGCTTCTCGAGCGCGCGCGAGGCGGTCGAGACGCTGCGCGCCGAGCAGCCGGGCGTCGGCGATCAGAACCTGCCGCCGTTCGTCATCGTCGAGCGGGGCGCGCCCGTCGGGCCCGTGCGCGACGGCGACGCGCTCGTGTTCTTCAACTTCCGCGGGGACCGCGCGATCGAGATCACGCGCGCGTTCGACGATGAGGATTTGCCTCATTTCGATAGGGGCGCGCGCCCCGACATCGCCTACGCCGGGATGATGCAGTACGACGGCGACCTCAAGCTGCCGAGGCACTTCCTCGTGTCGCCGCCGACGATCGAGCGCACCTCGGGCGAGTACCTCGCGCGGCTCGGAGTGCCGCAGTTCGCGTGCAGCGAGACGCAGAAGTTCGGGCACGTCACGTACTTCTGGAACGGCAATCGCTCGGGGAAATTCGACGAGGCGCGCGAGACCTACGTCGAGCTGCCGAGCGGGACGCTGCCGTTCGAGGAGCGCCCTTGGATGAAGGCGGCGGAGATCTGCGACGCGACGATCGCGGCGCTGCTGGCGGGAAGCTTCCGCGCGGGGCGCATCAACTTCGCGAACGGCGACATGGTCGGGCACACGGGCGCGCTCGACGCCGCGGTGCTCGCGGTGCAGGCGGTCGACCTGCAGCTCGCGCGGCTCTTGCCCGTGATCGAGCGCCTCGGCGGCGCGCTGCTCGTCACCGCCGATCACGGCAACGCCGACGAGATGCTCGAGCTCGACAAGAAGACGAAGTCGTTCGTCGTCGACGGCAGCGGCAAGCGCGCCGCGAAGACCTCGCACACGCTCAACGCCGTGCCCTTTCACGTCTACGCGCCCGGCGCGCGCGGGCTGACGCTCGCGGGCGGCGTGAGCAAGCCGGGCCTCGCGAACGTCGCGGCGACGACGCTGACGCTGCTCGGCTACGAAGCGCCGGACGACTACGAGCGCTCGCTCGTCGACGTCTGACCCGCTCGGCCGCGGCGCGCGCCGCGCGTGAGCCCCGCGCTCACGCCTTCGTCACGCTCGGATGGTCGCTGATCAGCACATGGCCGTCCGCCGGCGCCGAGATGCGCAGCCGCATCGAGCGGTTCCGATAGCCCGACATCGAGGTGCGCTCGGACGGGTCGAGCTCGGAGGTGCCGAGCCCGACGACCGTGATGGTCTCGCCCTCTTCGAAGACTCCCTCGCGGTAAAAGATCGCCTTGTTGAGCCCGAGCGCGCCCGTCGTCGCCAGCGCGTGTCGCGCCAAGAACGCCTCCATGCGGTCGCTCGGTGCCATCCAGATGCCCGACTGCGACTTCACGTCCTCGACGACCGCGGCGCGCAGCAGCACGGGATCGATGACCGCGCGCCCGGTCTCGTCCTCGAGGAGGAACTCCACGCCGCCGCCCTCCATCGCGCGCTCGGTGAGGCCGCTCCTGCCCTGCTTCTCGAACGCCCTCGCCTCGAAGTACGCGCAGCGGCGCCCGCTGAGCGGCGCGATCGTGGGCTCGGCGAGGTACCGCAGCTTGCCGACGATTCGCACGAGCTCGCCGTCGCGCACGTCGCGGATGGGCGTGCGCGGGATACTGCGAATCGCACGCTTGGTCTGCTCGGCCTCCGAGAGCCACCAGCGCGCGCCGAAGAAGAGCAGCACGCCCGCGGCGATCATCAGGGGAAACCAGGGGAAACCGTCGTTCATCACGCCCTCGAAGCCTCCTGCGCCCGGCCACCTTACACGCTCGCGCGTCGCAGAACTCTCGGTATCATGCGCTGGACTTCTCGCGTCAACACGGCCCTTCCTCGAGCGCGGCGCGCGCAT
>CAIUAC010000632.1 GCA_903896985.1 uncultured Sandaracinus sp. | reverse complement strand
GACGTCGCCGTGCGCGAAGACGCGGGCGCGGCCGTGGCCGTGCTGACGACGATCGCGCAGCCAGGCACGCATCACCTCGAGGTGCGCGCGGCCGCGGGCTCGCTCGCCCTCGCCTTCATCGACGCGCGCTACGGTCGCCCTTGGGACGCGCCTGCGCTCCGCTCGGCGCCCATCGCGCTCGCCCTCAGCGGCGCCATCGGCCCACGCGACAGCCGCGCGGGGCTGCGCCTCGAGGTCCGCAACCGCGGCGCGCGCGTGCTCTCGGCGCCCGTCGCCGAGGTCGATCTGCCGGCGGGCGCGGAGCTCGACGAGGCCACGCGCGAGCGCCTCGGCGCGCTGACCGCGGCCCCTCCCACGCTCGAAGGCCGCACGCTGCGCCTGCGCCTGCGTCCGATC
This sequence comes from uncultured Sandaracinus sp., assembly GCA_903896985.1. Lineage (GTDB taxonomy): Bacteria > Myxococcota_A > Polyangia > Polyangiales > JADJQN01 > CAIUAC01. The sequence continues at coordinate 2,196 of CAIUAC010000632.1, read as the reverse complement.
GCGCCGGGCGGCTTCGCGCGCATCCCGCTGCCCGCGCGCTGGAGCACCGGCGGCGTGCTCCGCGGCCTCGGCGTCACGGCCTTCGACGACGCCAACCCGAGCTCGCTCGATGGCCCGCCGGTCGCCCTCCTCGCGTCCCGCGCCGTCGAGATCGCCGACCGCGGTACCGAGCCGCGCGAGGTCGAGGGCGCAGCCTCGCCGGAGCCCGCACCGCCACCCCCACCGCCGCCGATCCTCTATCCGCTCACGCCGGTCGCGCTCGCTCCGACGACGCACCGCGCTCACCGCTCGCCCCGCGCTGCGTCGCAGTCGGCTGCCCTCGCTCTCGCCGCACAGGTGTCCCGATGATCCGCCCGCTTCGCCTCGCAGCCGCAGGGCTCGCCATTCTAGTCGCCGCGCTGACGGCGACGTCCTCTGCCGCCGCGCAGAGCTCCGCTCATCGCGCCGTCGGCGCCGGTGAGGTGCGCGGGCTCGAGCTCGGGCTCGAGGGCGCGCTGCAAGCGACGCGCGGCGACCCGCTGCGCTGGCTCGTCGCCGTGCACGAGGTCGTCGGCCTCTCGGACCTGCGCCCCGCGGCGGGCGCCAAGATCCGCATCGTCACGTCCTTCGCGCCAGCGGAGGCGACCGAGCTCACCGCCGACGCGCTCGGGCGCGCGACGATCGAGGTGCCCATCCCGCTCGACGCGCCGCAGACGTTCGGCGTCGTCATCGAGCTCTTCGCGCGGCAGGGCGGCGTGCAGCGCCGCTTCGAGCTCAGCGTCAGCACGCGCGATCCGCGCGTCCTCGAGCTGTCCATCGCGCGCTCCTTCGTCGAGCGCCTCGGCGATGAGCGCGCGGGCGACGACCGCTTCCGCACGATCCGCGCGGTCGCGCGGCTGACCCATCGCACCTCGCGTCGGCCGCTCTCCGACGTGCCGCTGGTCTTCGAGCTGCGCGACTCCGAGGGCCGCCCCGTCGGCGTGCCGGTCGACGTCCGCACCGACGCGGGCGGCCTCGCGGCGCACTCGTTCCGCGCCCCGCGCAGCGAGTCGCGCGCGTTCACGGTGGAGGCCCATGTGCGCGAAGCGCAGCCCGCCGCGGAGGGCTCCCCGACGGCCCAGGCGAGCGTCGGCGTGCAGACGCCGAGCACGCCGACGCTGCTCGTCGCCGTCGCGCCCGAGCGCATCCTCACCGCCCCGGACTCGACGCTCGCCGTCGACGTCGTCGTGCGCACCGCCGACGGTCGCCCCGTCCCGCGTGCCCTGCTCAGCGTCTCCGGGATGCCGATCGGCCGCAACATCCCGCGCCTGTTCACCGACGCCCGCGGCCGCGCCCGCGTGCAGTGGCACACGCCGGACATCGGCAGCCCCTTCCAGGACGTCGCCGTCAACGTCACCGCCTCGCGCGAGGGCTACGGCAACGGCAGCGGCCAAGCGAACGTGCGCCTCGCGACCGTCTCCTACGCGGGCTCGCTCGCGGCGGAGGGCGGCGTGTTTCCGTCGGCGATCGGCGGGCGCATCTACGTGCGCGTCGTCGGCGTCGACGGCCGCGCCGCGCCGGCGGGCGTGCCCGTCGTGCTCAGCGGACCGCGCCTCGGCGGTGCGGCTGCGGGCGGCAACCTCGCGCGCGACACCGACGCCGACGGCCTCGCGACGTTCGAGCTCCCGCCGCTCGGCCCGGTCGTCGGCGAGGGCGGCGACGCGTGCGGCGGCGAGTCCGCGACGCAGCTGATGGCAAAAATTGGCGACGACGCGCGCGCGGCGACCGTCACGCGCTGCGTGCCGCTCGATCCCGACGCCGCCGCCCGCGTCCGCGCGGTCCCGTCGGTCGCCGCGGCCGGCGGTCATATCCGCGTCGAGCTGACGCGCGCCGCCTCCGCGCGCGGGCTGCCGGTCGTCGTCTCGCTCCTCGTCCGCGACACGCAGAACGGCGCGCCGTCCCTGCGCGCGATCGCCTCGCACGTCGTCGGCGCGAACGAGACGGTCAGCGAGCTCGTCTTGCCGGCGGACTCCGTCGGTCAGGTGCTCGTGCGCGCGCGCCCGCTCGTCGGCCGTGAGCTGCTCGAGGTGCGCGGCGGCATGACGTCCGTGTGGGTGACCGCGGGCGCCCGCGCGGGCACGAGCCTGACGCTCGACGGCGCGGCCCGGAGCGCGACGCTCGCGTTTCGCGGCGCGCCCGGCGACCGCTCGGCCATCGTCGTCGCGCTGCCGGTCGACG
>CAIUAC010000631.1 GCA_903896985.1 uncultured Sandaracinus sp. | reverse complement strand
CTCGACCGTCGCGCGGGCCGCGCCGACCTCCTCGAAGACCGCGCGGGCGACCGACAGCGACGCGGTGCCTGCGCGCTCGGCGGCGCCTGCGCGCTCGGCGGCTGCGCGGAGCCGCGTCTCGGCCTCGGTGACGCGCTCGATGACGCGCGCTGCGCGCTCGCGCTCGTCGGAGGCCGCACGGAGCGCGCGGGACTCTTCGTGGGCGAGCTCCTCGACCTTGCGGCCGATCTCGGCGCGGAGCGCACGCCCGCGGCGCTCGATCGCCTCGAGCTTGCGCGACAGCGAGGCCAGCTCGCCCTCGAGGCGTGACGCCTTGGCGGCGAGCTCCCACACCGCGTCGGACGCCTGCTGCACGTCGGGCGGCGGGCCGCCGTTCGGGTGAGCGCGGGCGACCATCCGGGCAAATTGCGTCGCGCGCGCGCCCCACTCGACGACGCCGGGCGTCGCGGGCGGCGGAGGAGGCGGTGCGGCGGCGACCGGCGCGTCGCCCTGCTGCACGTCCCACTGCGTCGAGGGCAGCGAGCGCTGGAAGGCCTTCAGCTCCTCTTGGAGATGGTGGCCGTCGCGGAAGCGGCGGCGCGGGTCCTTCTCGAGGAGGCGCAGGATGATCGCCTCGGCCTGCGGCGGGAGGTCAGGCCGCAGCGCGCGCGGGCGCGGCGGAGGCGCGCTGCGCTGCATCTCGAGCAGCGTCTCGCGATCGCTCGAGCGGAACGGGAGCTGCCCCGTCGCCATCTCGAAGAAGAGGATGCCGAGCGCGTAGAGGTCGCTCACCGGCTGCGCGTCGTCGCCGCGCGCCTGCTCGGGGGACATGTACTCCGGCGTGCCGAAGACGGCGCCCTTCGGCGCGAGGCGCGGATCGCGCGCGAGCGCGGCCAGCCCGAAGTCGAGGATCTTCACGAAGTCGCGCCGACCGCCGCGCACCGTGAGCATGATGTTGTCGCTCTTCAGGTCGCGATGGATGACGCCGAGGTCGTGCGCGCGGGCGAGCGCCGCGCACATCTGCTCGATGACGTCGACGGCGCGAGCGATCGGCATCTGCCCCTTGGCGATCTCCGCCGAGAGCGACGAGCCCGAGAGCAGCTCCATGACGAGATAGAGCTCGCCCTCTTCCGTCTCGCCGACGTCGTGGATCTCCACGATGTGCGCGTGATCGACGCGGTTCGCGGCGCGCGCCTCGCGCAGCATCCACGCGCGCAGATGCGTCTCGCCGCGCAGGTCGGGGCGGATCAGCTTCAGCGCGACGATGCGCTCGATGAGCACGTGCCTCGCGCGGTAGACGACGCCCATCCCTCCCTCGCCGAGCCGCGCTTCCAAGCGATAGCGGCCGGCGATCACCTTGCCGAGGAGCTCGTCTTTGGGTCGCCGTGCGGCGGTCGCGGCGGTCGCGGCTGTCGTGGTCATCTGAGCGGAGTTCTCCGTGGGCGACCGCTCGCTGGCGGGCCCTCTGACTGATGGCGAGCCTCTCGACTGCGGGCCTCGCTCGCCGAGAGTCGCACAGCGTACTACGGGCGCTTTGCGAAAGTCCTGATCGTGGTGTCGGTGCGGATCTTTACACGCGGCGTCTGGGAATCGCCTCTGGAAGCTAGACGGACCGCGCGCGGAGTCTTGAAGGGCAGGCGAACGCGAACGTACCCTGGTATGGGTCAGTGTCGGCTCCGAACTCGTCCGCTCGACGCGCGAGGAGCGGCCTCGACCCAGGTGGCCAGTGACGCAGCGTCCCGTCGGACCGTATCTCGTGGAGTCTCGCCTCGCCGCCGGCGGGATGGCCGAGGTCTTCATCGCGAAGCGGGTCGGGCCCCACGGCTTCAGCAAGCGGGTCGCGCTCAAGCGAATTCTCCCGCAATACGCGCGCGATCCGGACTTCGTCGCGATGTTCATCGCGGAGGCGCGGCTCGCGGCGCAGCTCGATCACCCGAACATCGTGCAGGTCTTCGACTTCGGGGAGCTCGAGGGCGGGCTCTTCCTCGCGATGGAATTGGTGACGGGGACGACCGTCAACCGGCTCCTGCGGACGGTCGCCGCCCGCGGTGAGAACGTGCCCCCGGACGTCGCGCTCGAGATCGCCTGGGAGACGGCGCGCGCGCTCGCCTACGCGCACGCGCTGAAGGGCGAAGAGGGGCAGCCGCTCTCGCTGGTGCACCGCGACGTCAGCCCCGCGAACATCCTGCTGACGCGCACCGGCAACGTGAAGCTCTCGGACTTCGGCATCGCCCGCGCGTCGAGCGTCGACCGCCGCACGGACCAAGGGCGGCTGCGCGGCAAGCTCGGCTATATGTCGCCCGAGCAGGTGATGGGGAAGCCGCTCGACGGGCGGAGCGACGTCTTCACGCTCGTCACCGTGCTCGCGGAGATGCTCCTCGCCGAGCCGCTCTTCGGCACCGGCACGGACATCGACATCCTGCTGCGGATTCGGGACGTCGACCTGCGCGTGCTGCAGCGCACGGAGCAGCGCATCCCGAACGAGGTGCGGCGCCTGCTGACGCTCGGGCTCGAGCGCGACCCCGCGAACCGCCCGGACTCGGTCGAGCTCGCCGAGGCGATCGGCACGCTCGTGCGCAAGCGCGGCAAGGACGCGGGACCGGAGCGCGTCGCGCGGCTGCTCGCGCGCCTGGAGCTCGTCGAGCCGATGCGCCCCGAGGACGCGCTCGGCGCGGAGCTGCCGACGACGCTCCTCCCGCTCGAGGCGCCGGGCGCGGGCGCGGTCTCGGTCGAGTCCGAGACGGCGGCGCAGGGCGTGCGGGCGACGACGCCGGCGATCTGGCGCGTGCGGCTCGCGGACGGGCGGCTGCTCGGGCCGGTCTCGTTCCCGAAGCTGGTCGAGCTGATCACGACGGGCGTGATCGGTCTCGACACGGAGATCGCGAAGGGCGACGCGGCGTTTCAGCCGCCGGGCGCGTTCCCCGAGCTGACGCGCTTCGTCACCTCGCCCGCGCTGCAGTGGAACGAGCACGAGACCGACGCGCCGACCTGGAAGGGCCCGAACACGCCCGGCGCGCTCCTGCCGATCGTGTTTCAGCTCGTGACGCGGCGTGAGACGGGCGTGCTGCACCTGCACGAGGCGGAGCGGCGCAAGAAGATCTACTTCGTCGAGGGGCGCCCGGAGTTCGTCGCGTCGACCGACCGGCGCGAGCTGCTCGGCGAGTTCCTCGTGCAGGAGGGGCTCGTGCTGCGCATGGAGATGGAGATGGCGCTCGCGCTCTTGCCTCGCTACGGCGGGCGGCTCGGCGACGCGCTCGTCGGGCTCGGCGTGCTGCGCCCGGTGGAGCTCTTTCGCGCGATCTCCGCGCAGGTGACGGCGCGCTACCTCGAGGCGTTCCGCTGGTCGCGCGGCGAGTGGCTCTACGTGCGCGACGCGCGCAGCCACGAGGAGACGTTCCCGCTCGGCACGGACCCGTACGAGCTGCTGCGCGAAGCGGTGGTCGCGATGCACATCGACGCGGTGCAGGCGGCGCTCACGCCGCTCGGCGAGCGGGTGCTCGTGCGCGCGCCGGCGCCGCTGGTGCCGCTCTCGGCGTATCGCGTGCCGAAGACGTGGCTGCGCGTGCTCGGCGCGGTGCGCGGCGACGTCACGCTCCCCGGGCTCGTCGTGCGCGAGGCGGCGAGCGGCGACTCCGACCCCGAGGACGTCTACCGCGCCATCTATCTCGGCGTCTCCTGCGGCCTCATCCTCGCGCGCTGACGAGGCCCCATGCTACAGGCCGGACCATGCTGCCGTTCGCGCTGACCCTCCCGAAGACCGGCCGCACGCCGGTCGTGGTGGAGGTCCCGCACGCCGGCTTGTCGATCCCGAGGGCGCTCCGCGGCGAGACGGTCGTGGACGAGCGGACGGTGATGCGCGACGCGGATCTCTACGTCGACAAGCTCTACGCCGACGCCCCCGCGCGCGGCGCGGCGCGCCTGACGGCGCCGTTCTCGCGCTACGTCGTCGACCGCAACCGCGCGCCTGACGACATCGACCTCGCGACGGTCCCCGATCACCCCGCGCCGCGCGGCAAGCAGCCCCGCGGCGTCGTCTGGCGCCTGACGACCGACGGGCGCCCCTCGCTCCGGGAGCCGCTCACGTACGCCGCGTTTCAGGACCGCGTCGCCCGCTATCACGCGCCCTACCATCAGGCGCTCCGCGAGGAGCTCGAGCGCACGCGGGCGCGCTTCGGCTTCGCGGTGTTGGTGGCGGGGCACTCGATGCCGAGCGTCGGTCGCGCGGGGCACGCCGACACCGGCACGCGCCGCGCGGACATCGTGCCGGGCACGCTCGGCCGCACGAGCGCCGCGCGCCGCCTGATCGAGGTCGTCGACGCGCACTTCCGCGGCGCGGGCTTGAGCGTGCAGCACGACGACCCGTACCGCGGGGGCTTCACGACGCAGCACTACGGGCGCCCGAGCGAGGGCTGCCACGTCGTGCAGATCGAGCTGAACCGCGCGCTCTACGTGCACGAGGACACCGGCCAGAAGAAGCGCGGCGACTTCAAGCGGCTGCAACGCTTGCTCGCAGACCTCGTCGAGAAGCTCGGGACGCTCGACCCGCGCTAGCTATCGCGCGGCTTCGAGCAGCGCGGCTTCGTCCGAGCGGACCTCGAGGCGATAGCGGCTGTTGGCG
>CAIUAC010000630.1 GCA_903896985.1 uncultured Sandaracinus sp. | reverse complement strand
GGGCGCCGGCTTCACGCCCGCGAGCGCCTTCGCGAACGGCGACGCGAGCCGCTCGGGGATCTTCTGCGCGGGCCGCGCGGGCGCGTCGTCCGCGTCTACGTCGTCAACGATCTTCGGTCCGCCCTGCGTCGTCGGCTTGCTCTTCTTGCGGGTCACCCGAGCACCGTATCAAGCGCACGGGAGCGACGCACGCGCCGTCACGCGCTCCCGGCGCTCGTCGAACAGCGCGCCGCGCGCGCGCCCACCTCAGCGCCCGCGCAGGATCGTGCCGCGATCGCCGACGATCCACACGTTCGCCGCGTCGATGCCGTCGACCGCGTGCAGCGTCTCCGTCGTCCCGGTGTCCTGCCGCGTCCAGCGCGTGCCGTCGTACTTGATGACCGTGCCGCCCTCGCCGACGGCCCAGATCGCGTCCGACGAGGCGGCCCAGACGTCCTCGAGCGCGCCAGTCCCCGCCGGCGCGGCCTCGTTCGTCCAGGTGATCACGGGAGTCGGCCCCTCGAAGTAGTCGGGCTGATGATCGTAGTGACAGCGCACGATCATCGGCGCCCCCGCCATCGTCGAGCCGACCGCGACCGCCTCGAACGACGCCTCGTTCACGGTGTCCGTGTCGAGATTGTCGTACTCGGTCTGAAAGACCGTCACGCCGTGATAGTCAGTCGTCGAGCCGCCCATATCCCACGCTCGAGTGAACGCGCCGCTCTGCCCATAGAGCACTCGCCCGACGTTGCGCGCGATGAAGACGTTGGCGTCGTCGAAGCCCGCGATCCCATAGAAATTGCCGAGCTCCGACGTCTCGATGGCCCACGCGGTGCCGTCGAAGCGCGCGATTCTACCGCTCGAAGACACGGCCCAAGCGATGGTGGATGGAGTCCACGCGTCGATGATGCGAGTCGGGTCCGCGCTCGCCGAGCGCGCCTCGGGGACCCACATCCCCTGCCAAGTCTGCGAGGTGCCGACCGTGGACTGCGTCCAGCGATATCCGTCGTACGAGAGCATCAGGCTCGACGCGCCCCCGACCCAAACGTGCTGTCGATCCGTCCCGCCGACGCTGAAGAACGTGCGCCCCGTCGTCGGCAGAGACTCCATGGCGAACGCGACTCCGTCCCACGAGAGCACCGCGTTGACGGGCCCGACGACGTAGACGCGCGTCGCGTCCGCGACCCACACATCGTTGAACTTCCGCGTGACCGCCAGCGACGGCGGCGTGACGGGCTCCCACGTCGCGACGGGCAAGCCCGCGCTGCAATCCACCGCGAGGTACGCCACCGGCCCGGCCGCGACGCCGTGTCCGCCGGACACCGTGCATGTCAGTCCCGCAGGCTGCGCGGTGACGTCCACCGAATACGCGCTCGCCGCGGCGAGCAGCGTCGTGAACGTGAACGGGCCATTCGCGCTCAGCGTGAGCGTCTCTGCGCCGTTGAGCGTCACGCCGACGGAGCCTCCCGTCAGCCCCGTGACGCGCCCGCCGATCGGATACGGCCCCGGCCCGGCGTCCGGGCGCTCGCCCGCGTCGTCGCCTCCGCCCCCGCCTCCATCGACGACCGCGCCATCGCGCGGCGCCGGGCCCGCGTCGCGCTCGAACTCCCCGCTCGCGCAGACGGGGCGCCCGCTCGCGTCACCGCACGAGAGCCCCGCGAGGCAGTCGAGCACCGAGGTGCACGGCGCGCCGAGGTCCCCGCCGCCCGCGTTCGCGCACTCGAGCCCACCGCTGGCGCTCGCGCAGACGAGGCCCATCGCGCAGTCCGCGGACG
>CAIUAC010000629.1 GCA_903896985.1 uncultured Sandaracinus sp. | reverse complement strand
TTTGCGCCGAACTTCATGGCCGTCTGCACGGCCTTCTTCATGGCGCGGCGGAAGGCGACGCGGCGCTCAAGCTGCGTCGCGATGTTCTCGGCGACGAGCTGGGCGTTGGTCTCCGCCTTGCGGACTTCCTGGATGTCGATGAAGAGCTCGTTGCTCGTCAACTTCTGAAGTTCTGCCTTCAGCTGTTCGACTCCAGCGCCGCGCTTGCCGATGACGATTCCAGGGCGAGAGGTGGCGATGACCACCTTCGCCTTGTTCGCGGCGCGCTCGATCTCGACCCCGGCGATGCCGGCGTGAGCGAACTTCTTCTTGATGGCGCTCTTGAGCTTGAGGTCCTCGTGGAGCCACTTTGCGTACTGCTTGTCTTCGTACCACTTCGACGTCCACGTCTTGATGACGCCGAGGCGGAAGCCATACGGATGAGTCTTCTGTCCCATACTCTCAGGCCTCTGCTCGGTCGGCGACGACCAGGGTGATGTGGCTGACGCCCTTTTGGATCTGGGTGGCGCGGCCCATTGCACGAGGACGCCAGCGACGCATCGTCCCGTTCGGCGCCTTATCCGCGAAGATGGTCTTCACGTAGAGGGTGTCGAGGTCGAGGCTCTCGTTCTTCTCTCGAGCGTTCGCGATGGCGCTGTCGAGCAGCTTTGCCACCAACCCCGCCGCTGCCTTGCGAGTGAACTTGAGCTCGTTCACGGCCTGGACGACGCTTTTGCCGCGCACGAGATTCGCAATCGTCCGCGCCTTGCGCGGAGAAATACGAGCGAACCGTGCGATTGCCTTGGCTTCCATGGTGCTCACGCTGCCTTGCCTTAGTCGATACGACCGGGCTGAAGAGGCCCTTCGAGAAAGGGCGCGCGATCTAGCACGCGCCCGTACGATGCTCAAGTTGGATCCGCGAGATCGCGAGCGATCAGCGCTTACCCGTCGTCGGATTGATCTTCTTACCGGCCTTCTTATCCGCGGCGTGGCCGTGGAAAGTGCGCGTCGGGGCGAACTCGCCGAGCTTGTGCCCGACCATGTTCTCCGTGACGAAGACCGTCACGAACTTGCGCCCGTTGTGAACCGCGAAGGTCAGGCCGATGAAGTCCGGCGTGACGGTCGAGCGGCGCGACCAGGTCTTCAGGACCTTCCGGTCCTTGGTCCGAACTGCGTCGTCCACCTTCTTGGCCAGGTGGGCGTCGATGAACGGGCCCTTCTTGATAGAACGTGCCATCTCAGACCCTTCCTCGGAGGAAACTGCGGGAAAAACTGGTCACTTCTTGCCGCGCGACTTGACGATGAACTTGGTCGTCGTCTTGTTGGTGCGCGTCTTGAGGCCCTTCGAGAGCTGGCCCCACGGCGAACAAGGGTGACGGCCACCCGAGCTGCGACCCTCGCCTCCACCCATCGGGTGGTCGACCGGGTTCATCGAGACGCCTCGGTTGTGCGGACGCTGGCCGAGCCAGCGGCTTCGACCGGCCTTGCCGAGGCTGATCCGAGCGTGCTCGGTGTTCGAGACCTGCCCGATGGACGCGCGGCAGTTGAGGTGGACCATGCGCACCTCCGTCGAGGGCAAGCGAAGCTGGGCGTACTCGCCGTCCTTCGCCATGAGCTGAGCAGCAGTACCCGCGGAGCGCACGAGCTGCGCGCCCTTGCCGATCTTCAGCTCCACCGCGTGCACCATGGTGCCGAGCGGGATGTAGCGAAGGGGCATCGCATTGCCGGGCTTGATGTCGGCGTTGCGCGACGAGATGACCGTGTCACCCGCCTTGAGCCCGTCGGGAGCGAGAATATAGGACTTCTCACCGTCGATGTAGTGCAGCAGCGCGATACGCGCGGTGCGACACGGATCGTACTGAATCGAGTCGACGGTGGCCGGAATGCCGATGCGATTCCGCTTGAAGTCGAGGACACGATACCGCTGCTTGTGACCACCGCCGCGGAAGCGGGAGGTGATCAGGCCGCGGTGATTGCGCCCAGCGCTCACCTTGAGCGCCTCGGTCAGCTTCTTCTCGGGGGCCTTCTTGGTAAGGTCCGAGAAGTCCGCGTTCTCGTAGTAGCGACGCGCAGGGGACGTCGGCTTGAACTTCTTGATCGCCATGATCAGGCTCCCTCGAAGAATTCGATCTTGTCGCCCTCTTTGAGCTCCACGATCGCTTTCTTCCAGTTCTGAGTCTTCGCGTGACCGCGGCCCATACGACGCATGCGACCACGCACGATCATCGTATTGACTTCGACCACTCCAACGCTGAAGAGGACCTCCACAGCGTTCTTGATTTCGATCTTGTTGGCCCGGCGGTCCACTTCGAAGAGGTACTTGTTGTCGTGCTCTCGCAGGACGTTCCCCTTCTCAGTAAGGACGAGCGGGCGCTTGATGACCTGTTCGGGGCTCATTGGCTGTTCCTAGTCAGACAGTCTAGTCAGGCGACTACTCAGGCGGTCTTCTGGATACGCTCGACGAGCGCAGTGACGGCGTGCTTCGTGAGCACGAGGTGCTCGTGCCGGAGCAAATCGTAGAGATTCACGCCCTCAGGCGGAAGGAACTGGTGAGTGTCCAGGTTCCGCGCGGAGAGACGAAGCTTCTCGTTGTCCTTCTGGTCAACGATGAGCGAGCCCTTCGCCACCTTGAGGACCGCGAGTACGTTCGCGAGCGACTTGGTCTTCACCTCATCCAGCGCGAAGGAGTCGACGATCGTGAGACGGCCCTCCTTGAGCTTGAGGGAGAGCGCGCTTCGGAGCGCGCCGGCACGCATCTTCGCGGGCGGACGATACGCGTAGCTGCGGGGCTTCGGGCCGTGCTGCTGGCCTCCGCCGACGAAGTTTGGCGCACGAATCGAGCCGTGACGACCGCGGCCCGTGCCCTTCTGCTTGTAGATCTTCTTCGACGAGCCCGCGACTTCCGAGCGGGTCTTCGTGTTGGCGGAACCGCTGCGCTTGGACGCGAGCTGTGCCTTCAACACCTCGTAAAGGAGCGGTTCGTTCACGTCGGCGCCGAAGACTTCATCAGCGAGTTCAATCTCGCCAACGTTCTCGGCACGGAGGTTGAGGACCTTAACTTTCGCCATCGTCCCGTCTCCTCAGCTCTTGATCTCGACGTCGACACCGGCCGACAAGTCGAGTTTCATGAGCGCGTCGAGCGTCTGCTGCGTGGGGTCGAGGATGTCGAGGAGCCGCTTGTGAGTTCGGATTTCGAACTGCTCACGGCTCTTCTTGTCGACGTGGGGTCCGCGCAGGACCGTGTACTTGTTGATGCGAGTGGGAAGCGGGATGGGACCGGCGACGCGGGCGCCAGTGCGCTTCGCAGTCTCGACGATTTCGCCGGTCGACTGGTCGAGCAGGCGGTGGTCGTAGGCCTTGAGCCGAATTCGAATCTTGGTGGTCATCTCAGGCTCCCGTCACTCGAGGATCTTCGTGACGACGCCTGCACCGACGGTGCGGCCACCCTCACGAATCGCGAAGCGCTGCTTGTCCTCGAGCGCGACCGGGGTGATGAACTCGACGACGACCTTCACGTTGTCGCCGGGCATCACCATCTTGATCTCTTCCGGGAGAGCGATCGTCCCGGTCACGTCCGTCGTCCGCATGTAGAACTGCGGGCGATAGTTGGTGAAGAACGGCTTGTGACGGCCACCCTCCTCCTTCTTGAGCACGTAGACCTCGCCCTCGAACTTCTTGTGGGTCTTCATCGAGCCGGGCTTCGCGAGGACCTGGCCGCGCTCGACGTCCGTCTTCTCGATGCCGCGCAGGAGGCAGCCGACGTTGTCGCCCGCCTGGCCCTGGTCGAGCAGCTTGCGGAACATCTCGACGCCCGTGACCGTGGTCTTGCGGGGATCGCGGAAGCCGAGGATCTCGACCTCTTCGCCGACCTTGATGATGCCGCGCTCGACGCGACCCGTGACGACCGTGCCGCGGCCCTTGATCGAGAACACGTCCTCGACGGCCATCAGGAAGGGCTTGTCGATGTCGCGAACCGGCTCCGGGACCCAAGCGTCGAGGGCCTCGAGGAGCTTGACGATCGTGGCCTCGCCCTCGGGATCGCCCTGCATCGCCTTGAGGGCCATGCCGCGCACGACGGGGATGTTGTCGCCGTCGTACTGGTACTTCGTGAGCAGGTCGCGGACTTCCATCTCGACGAGCTCGAGAAGGTCGGGGTCATCGACCGCGTCGCACTTGTTGAGCCAGACGACCATCGACGGGACGCCGACCTGACGGGCGAGCAGGACGTGCTCCTTCGTCTGGGGCATCGGGCCGTCGAGGGCGGAGACCACGAGGATCGCGCCGTCCATCTGCGCGGCGCCGGTGATCATGTTCTTGATGAAGTCGGCGTGCCCAGGGCAGTCGACGTGCGCGTAGTGGCGGTTCGGCGTCTCGTATTCGACGTGCGAGACGGCGATCGTCACGATCTTGGACGCGTCGCGGACCGTGCCACCCTTGGCGATGTCGGCGTACGAAACGGCCTTGCCGCCGTACTTCTTGGACGCGACCATCGTGATCGCCGCGGTGGTCGTCGTTTTGCCATGGTCGATGTGACCGATGGTGCCGACGTTCACGTGGGGCTTGGTACGGACGAACTTTTCCTTGGCCATGTGTCGAGTCTCCGGAGAGCTGTTGTGCGGAAGCGGGGGGAGTTCGTTGGGCGCTGATGCTCGGGGCGGTAGACGCAAGAAAACCCCCTCCGGCCACCTAGGCGATCACCATTGGATCGCGCATATCCCGGAGAGGGTTTCGAGAACAGCTTCGGTCGGACCTGGGGTCTGCTCAGCGATAGCTGGGCATGTTGCAGGACCCGTCTGGCGAGGGGCTGGGCTCGTTTATGTGTGCGTCGTCATGCTTCGAGTTCAGGGCTCCGTCCGGAGGGTTTCGTCTGAGACGACCTATCCAGTGGTCGAGAGAAAGAGAGCGAGGGTGGCTACCAGCGGTAGTGCGCGAAGGCCTTGTTGGCCTCGGCCATCTTGTGGATGTCTTCGCGCTTCTTGACCGCGTTTCCGCGGTTCTGGGCGGCGTCGACGAACTCCGCGGCAAGCCGCTCGGTCATCGTCTTCTCGCCACGCTCGCGCGAGTACTGCGTCAGCCAGCGCATCGCCAAGGCGACGCGGCGCTCGGGGCGCACTTCGACGGGGACCTGGTAGGTCGCGCCGCCGACACGACGGCTCTTGACTTCGACCTTCGGCTTCACCGAGTCGAGCGCCTTGCGGAAGACCTCGAGCGGGTCCTCCTTGTAGCGGGCGACGATGATGTCGAACGCGCCGTAGAGGATCTGCTCTGCGGTCGACTTCTTGCCGCCCAGCATGAGGATGTTGCAGAACTTCGCGACCATCCGGTCCCGGTACTTCGGGTCGGGGAGGATCTTGCGCTTCGGGACTTCGCGACGACGCGGCATCTTCTCAGCTCACTTCTTCGGGCGCTTGACGCCGTACTTCGAGCGACCCTGCGTGCGGTTCGCCTTGTTCGTGTTGGACGGGCCAATGGCGCCCGAGGCATCGTGGGGACCACGGACGACGTGGTAGCGGCAACCCGGGAGGTCCTTGACGCGACCGCCGCGAATGAGGACGACCGAGTGCTCCTGGAGGTTGTGTCCCTCGCCGGGGATGTACGTCGTGACCTCGATCTGATTCGAGAGGCGCACGCGAGCAACCTTGCGCAGAGCGGAGTTCGGCTTCTTCGGCGTGGTCGTGTAAACACGGACACAAACGCCACGCTTCTGCGGGCAGCTCTGGAGCGCTGGCGACGCCGTCTTCACCCGGACGGCCTGCCGTCCCTTGCGCACGAGCTGATTGATCGTCGGCATTCTAGCTTGCTTCCTGGGGGGACACTGCTGAGAGCTCTGGCGGGGCGACTTGAGAGGGGCGGAAGACTACTGTCAGCCGCCAGACTGTCAAGCGAGATTCGTCCTCTGCGGGGATCACTTTTGCGACCTTCGCGGGGGGGGCGGACACTGGATCGCCAGTTGGTGACGCGCAACCTCATCGACGCGTGATCGTCAGAATCGGAGGCGAAAGATCGCGCTGCCCGGCCCGACGCTCAGGGTCGCGGAGGGCGTTTCTGGCTGCGCTGCGGGCGCCACGGCGCGTGGGCGAGTGCGCGTGACGCTGGGTACGAAGCGCAGCTCTGCGTCGACGAGACCGACGACCAGCACGGCTGCGAGCACGCCCATCGCGAGGTAATTCGTGACGGAATACGCGGCCTCGAGGCGGCGCACTTCAGCCATGTCGAGGGTCGGGTGTTCGAAGTCGATGTAGCCGGTCGAGGACGGGAGGGCGTAGTGCAGCGAGGCCATCGTGATCGCGGTGGCGGTGAGCGCGCCCTCCGCGACGGCGAAGGCGATGCCGAGCCCGGTGTGGCCGTTCTGAAATTGCCCTATTCCAAAGGGAAGTGCGGCGATCCAGCGGTCGTGCTCCTCGACGAAGGTCTCGGTCGCGGCGAGCACGCGGAGGTGCTCGAGGCGGTCGGCGTCGCGCAGCAGACGGGCGGCCTCTTCGGCCCGTCGAGCGGCCTCTTCGCGGGCGTGGGCCGCCGCCCTCTCGCTGGCCTCTCCCTCGAGGCGAGCACGCACGGTGGCGAAGACCTCTCGCACCTCGGCGGGGAACGTCGTCGGGTCGATCTGGTACTGCGGATCGTCGCCGAGGAGCCGCGTGAATTGGCGCTCGGCGTCCGCGCGGCGCGCGACGAAGAGATAGCTCGCGCCCAGGTATTTACGGGCTTCGAGGATGATCGCGCGGGTCGTCAGGCGCGGCGTTTCGCCGCCGACGAGGAGCTCGAGCTTCTGCACCGCCTCGGCGTAGCGCTGGGCGTCATAGGAGGCCCTCGCACGCTCGAAATCGGAGAGATCGTCGGCGCGCGCAGAGGTCGGCGCAGACGCTGCGAAGAGCGCGACGAGGAAGGCGAGCGCAGCCGAGCGCGGGGCGCTCAAGGGCTGCTCCCGACGTCCTCCAAGGTCACCGTGACCTCTTTCGGCTGGCCTGCTTCGAGCTGCACATCGCCTGTATAGGCGCGATGGCCTTCGGCTGTCACGGTGATCGTGACGTGCGGGGCCAGGGACGTGACGGGGACGGCGATCAGCGCCCACGCGACGCCCCTGCGCTGACCGTCGATCGCGACCTGTGCATCGGCGACGCCGACGGTGCGCACGAGCAAACGAGCGGGCTTGTAGGGGAGCGCACGGGCCAGGCGGAACGGGGTGTCGCCGGCTGGCACGAGCGCGTCGAAGCGCTCCTCGACGCAGCATGCTGCGTTGGAGAAAGAGAAGGAATGACGGCCTACGGAGAGGGTCTCGCTCGAGTAGCTCGGGCCGAACGGGCGCGATGGTCGCCCGTCGACGCTGATCACGACATCGACGGGCGTCGGGGCGAAGAGAACGAGCCTCTCGTTGCTCGCGGCGACAGTGCCTTCGACGTTGACGCGAGCGAAGCGCGAGGGTGTGCCGGGCGCGAGCACTGCGGCGTCGTGCGGCGGCTCGACGGCGAGGGGCGGGCCCAGATCGGTAGGGCGGTTCGCGTCCCAGAGCGCAGCGTCGAGGGGCTCAGGCGCGAGGCGAGCGCCGAGGTCCGGAGGGTCGACGGGCGGGCGCGCGGGCTGGGCCCCGGAGAGGGTCAGCGCGTAGCCGCCCATCAGGACGCCGGCGAGCGCGAGCAGCGCGCAAGCGCTGAAAAATGCGACCTTTCGCAGGCGTGCGCGCCGACTGACGCGGGCTAGCAAAGAGAGCACGCGCGCGTTGCCGTCGTCGAGCGCGAGCACGCGATCGAGGTACTGCGTCGCGACGTGCATCTGTTGGCGGTCGAGCGCCGCTTCCCCGAGCGCGGTCAGCTTCTCGATGGCGCGCAGGCGCAGGGAGGCCGCGACGCCGACGGGATCGCCGAGGTACGCGACGAGCTGCGCCGACGGGTCGTCGATGCCGATCTCGGCGACGAAGGCGGCGAGGTCTCTCTCGACTTCGGCGGCGTCCGCGTAGCGCGCGGCGGGGTCTTTTTCGAGCAATTTGCGGATGATTCCGCGCAGGCGAACGCCGATGGTGGGGCGCAGGCGCAGCGGATCGGCGTAGTCACCGTCGACGATCTTCTTGAGGATCGCGTGGGGATTGCGGCCCGTGAACGGCAGGCGCCCCGTGGCGAGGTAGTAGAGGACCGTGCCGAGCGAGAAGAGGTCGGTGCGACCGTCGCAGTCGCGCCCCTCGATTTGCTCGGGCGCCATATGCCCAGGGGAGCCGAGCACTTGGCCCGTCGCGGTCATCGACTGCGAGTCGACCATCTGCGCGATGCCGAAGTCGGTGAGCTTGATGCAGCGGTTCTCGTGGAGAAGCACGTTCTCCGGCTTCACGTCGCGGTGCACGATGCCGTTCGCGTGCGCGACGCCGAGGGCGCGCGCGATCTCGACGGTGAAGCACGCGGCGATCTCCGCGGGGATCTCGGCGTGCTCGTCGGCGAAGTGCTTGAGCGTCGGGCCGGTGAGGAGCTCCGTGGCGATGAACGACTCGGGCGAGTCTTCGCCGCTGTAGTCGTAGATCTCGAGGATGTTGGGGTGCTTGAGGCGCGCGACGGTCTTCGCCTCGCGCGTGAAGCGGGCCCGCGCCTCGTGCGCGCCGCGCAGGTGCGGGTGCATGATCTTCACGGCGACGGCGCGGTCGAGGCGCGTGTCACGAGCGCGGAAGACCGTAGCCATCCCGCCGTGGCCGATCTCCTCCTCGATCTCGTACTTCTCGAGCTTGCGGAGCGTCACGGTGCGGCCAGTTGGTTCCCGTCCGGCAGGATAGGGAGTGAGGAACGCGACCACAAGCGCGTCGGCGGGGCGCGGCTACGGGAGCGCGAGCGCGTCGGGAAAGCAGATGTCGACGTCGTCGCGGGGGCCGCTCGCGTCGGCGCCGGAGAGGAGCCACACGACGCCGGACGGCAACACGAGCGCGGCCGCGGAGGCGCGTGGCGCTGCGAGCGGGAGGCGGCGGCTGAGGACGAGGCGTGGAGCGGTCGCGGCGAGCGTCACGAGCCACTGGGCGTCCGTGGGCGCGCCGGACGGGTCGCGGCCCCCGAAGAGCAAGGCGCCGCCTCCTGGGGCCGCTGCGAGCGTCGCGTCGGCCATCGGCGCGGCGAGTTCGGCGTCCTCGACGAGCGTGCAGGCGCCGGGGCACGCGTCGAAGATGCGTGCGTCCGTGCGGGGCGCGCCCCCAGCGTCGAGGCCGCCGAGCAAGAGCGCACCGCCGCTCGATGGGACGGACACGAGCGACGCGCCGCGGCGGATGCCGTCGTCGTCGGTCGAGGCGAGCGGCACGGAGGCGGCCGCTTCCGCGATGCGCTCGAGGAGCGGCGCGCCGGCGCGCTCGGCGCCGCCCGCGACGAGCAGGGTGCCATCGTCGAGGGCGAGCACGGCGGGGGCGCGGCGCGCGACGGCGAGCGTTCCGTGCGTCGTGCGGCCGTCGAACGAGACCCAGGTGATGTCCGTGATCGGCGCGCCTGTAGGGTCGGCTCCACCGACGATCGCGGCGCCGGAGGTGGCGCGCGCGACGAGCGTCCCTGCGCGGGCGCCGGCGTGCACCAGCACCGCGCTGCTGCGCGCGGACGCGGCCGCGTCGAGGTCGTAGCGGAGCGCCTCGTCGCGGTCGCGAGCGAGCACCAACGCTGCCCGCGAGGAGAGCGCGACGACGTCGGCCTTCGACGCGTCGAAGGACGCTCCGCCGACGAGCAGCGCGTCCGAGATCGTCGGGCGTGCGCCGAGCATGTCGATGAGCTCGACGCGCCCCGCTTCGGCGCTGCCTAGCGGGGCGCCGCCGACGAGCAGCGCATAGGAGCCGAGGCGCGCTACGTGGGCGCCGCTGCGGGGCGCAGGCAGCGTCACGCCAGCGCGGAGCGCGCAGCTCGCCGGGGCCCCGACGAGGACGTCGACGACGCCGTCGGTCTCGTCGGGGACGAAGGGCGGCGCCGCGCCGAGCAGGTGAGCAGCGGGGCCGGTGAAGTCGACGCCGACGTCGAGGCGCGAGGCGGTCGAATAGAGCGCGAAGTCGAGCGCGAAGTCGGTCGCGGCGTCGCCTTCGAGGACGACGACCTCACGCGCGGCGGCACCGGGCGGGGTCTCGCGCACGCGGATCGCGACGTGGTCGAGGGCGCTCGCGGCGCGCGGGTCGAGGCCGGCCGGCGTGACGAGGCGCATCGAGAGCGTCGGCGTCGGGCTGCTGCTGCACGCGATGGCTGAGAGCGCGAGCACCGCCAACCCTGCGGCGAGCGCTGCGGCAGGGCGCCAGGGTCCGTTGCGGGGCTGCACGGCGGGCACCTTAGCGCGCGCGGAGGTATGGTCCCCGCCGAATGCATGTGGAGCGCATCGCGCTCGCGAGCGCAGAAGCTGCGGCCCGCGCGCTCGCCGGTCGGCCGGGGCTGGCGTGGCTCGACGGCGACGGCAGCCCGACGGAGGGGCGCTTCTCGTACGTCGCGTCCGACCCCGTGGAGCACTGCGTGCGCACGCTCGGCGACGCGCGCCCGCTCGAGGCGCTGAGCGGGCTTGGTGCCGGCGACGAAGTGACCGGCGAGGCGCCGCGCGCCCCACGTTGGATTGGCTACATCGCGTACGACGCGGCTTGGGCGGGGCCCGTCGGCACGCAGCGCGACTGGACTCGCAAGGTGCCCCGCATCGTGCGCGAGGGGGCGGCCCAAGTCCTTCGATTCGCGCGCTACGACGCGATCGTGGCCATCGAGCACGAGTGCGCGGAGGCGTGGCTGATCGGCGATGACGCAGAGGCGTGCGGGCGGCTGCGCGAGCGGCTCTCGAAGGGCGAGCCGCGCGCGCTCGACTACGCCGTGCGTGACGTCGTCGCGCCGCCGGGAGCCGCGCACCTCGCGGCGGTGCGCAGCGCGCTCGAGCACATCCGAGCGGGCGACATCTATCAAGTGAACCTCGCGAGGCGGTGGACGGCGACGCTCGAGGGCGCGAGCCGGGAGGGCGCGGCGCTCGGGCTCTATCTGGCGATGCGGCGCGCGAGCCCGGTGCCGCTCGGGTTCTTCCTCGACGCGGGCGATCACGCGGTGCTCGCCTGCACGATGGAGCGCTTCCTCGACTGGGACGGTCGCACGCTCGTCACGCGCCCGATCAAGGGCACGCTCGCGCGGCGCGGAGGCGACGACGCCCGCGAAGCAGCGACGCTCCGGGCCGACCCGAAGGAGCAAGCCGAGCACACGATGATCGTCGACCTGATGCGCAACGATCT
>CAIUAC010000628.1 GCA_903896985.1 uncultured Sandaracinus sp. | reverse complement strand
CGACGGACGGCGCCTTCGGGGAGATGCACCTGATCGTCTGCCGGAATGTGCTGATCGACTTCGGTCGAGATCTTCAGGAGCGCGCGCTCTCGCTCTTCGCCGAGAGCCTCGTGCATGGCGGATTTCTCTGCCTCGGGACCAACGAGGAGCTGCGCGGTTCCGCCGCGGCGTCGGGCTTTGAAGAGGTCGATCGAGAGGCGCGGATTTTCCGGAGGGTGAGGCGACGATGAGCGCGGCAGACCGCTGCAGGGCCATCGTCATCGGTGGCTCGGCGGGCGCGCTCGACGTCATCCTGCAGATCATCGATGGGTTGCCCGCGGACTTCGAGCCGCCGATCTGCGTCTGTCTTCACGTGCCGGCCGACCATGGCGACCAGCTCGCGGCGTGCCTGCGCGAACACACCGTCCTGCCGGTGTTCGAGGGGCACGACAAGCAGTCCATCGAGCGCGGGAAGATCTACGTCGCGCCGGCCAACTACCACTCGCTGATTGAGCGGGAAGGGACTCTGGCGCTCTCGACCGACGCCGAGGTGCACTACTGCCGACCGTCCATCGACGTGATGTTCGAGTCGGCGGCGCGCGCGTGGGGAAAGGGCCTGCTCGCCATCCTGCTGTCGGGCGCCAACGACGACGGTGCCGCGGGGCTGAGCCTCGTCCGAGCGCGCGGAGGGCTCACCGTCGCGCAGGACCCCGCGCAATCGATCATCGCGACGATGCCCCGCGCCGGTATCGAGGCCGGGGCCGCGCGGCTCGTGCTGTCCCCGCGGAAGCTTTGCGAGCTGGTGCGGCAGGTCCACGCCGAGCCCTCGCTCGACCGCGCCGCGTGGAGCTTCCGAGACGCGCGTCCTTGAGTCGCGCGCGTGCTCCGACGCGGCGGGCGCCGACGGCAGCGCGCAGGCGTCCCGCAGCGAGGGTCAGCGAGTGGAGCCCTCGGCCGCACGCTTGCGCTGCACGTCGAAGAGGTACGCCAGGAGCCGCTCGTAGTCCGCGTCGCTGATGCGCGAGAATTCGACGCCCGCGACGCACGCCGCGCCGTGCTGGTCCACGCTGCGGACGGCGCCGAGCGCGACGAGCTGACGCTCAGCCTGACCGTCGGTCGCCTTCAGCGTGAGCGCGAGCTCGAGGAAGGTGCCCTTCGCGAGGCGCTGATTCGTCTGGATCGAGAGGCCGCCGGCGCTCAGGTCGAGCGACAGCGCCTCTGCCGTGTTGGGGGGCGAGGGCGTCGCCGGCGCGGTCAGCATGGGCGGCGGCACGCTGATGCGCACCGTCGTCGAGTGCGACACGCGGTGGAAGAGGCGCTTCTTGCCGGTGACGAAGCCGCGCGGCAGCGGGATCAGGAACCGTAGAGTCGGCGCCGGGTCCACTTCGCTGATCCGGCCGTGCGCCTCGAAGGGGGTCTCCCCGTCGAGACCGGCGAGCCGGACGAATTGCCCTGGACCGAGGCCTTTGACCTCGCCGGGCTGGCAGTACGTATCAAACCAGAGCCCGCTGCTGTCGATGTCGACGAGCCCGGCGCAGTACGACTGCTCTGAGTCCTCGACGTGGAAGCGCAGGACCTGATGGAGCGAAAGCTCAGGATGCTCCATGCGTAATCACCTCAGGCGGAAGGTCGGCCGAACTGAGAGCTAGCTTGCCAAATTCCAGCACAGTAGTCAATGCCACAGCCTCACTGAATGGGCGGGCGACCCCGACGCGCGCCCAGCGCCCAGAGTATCGAGCACTTGGACGGCAAATGCCAGAGGCAGCGGATGTTCTCTCGCGCGTTACCTCGCCTTGCGTCGCTTCGCGACGCCGTCGAGGAGGAGCTCGAGTCCGAAGTCGAGGTCGTGCATCCCGTCGTGGCGCCCGGCGATGACCTCCTGCGACATCCCGTGCAGGTACGGGAACTGCTCGACGGGAATCATCGGGAGGAACTGCTTCGCGGCCTTGGCGTACTCGGACGGCACGAGCGGGAAGTTCAGCTTCTGGAGCGTGAAGCCGTAGACGTACGCGTCGAGCGCGGTCCAGGCGTGGTCCGCCAGCGCATACGAGAACCCCGCCTCGCGCAGGCAGCCGAGCGTGGCATCGACGTAGCGCAGCATGTTCGGGCCGACGTTGACCCGGGAGACGAACAGCATCGTCGCCCACGGATGCCGCATCAGCACGGAGTGCGCCGAGCGCGCGCGCTGCCGCATGGCGGCCTTCCAGTCGCCGCCCGGCACGGGCACCTCGAGCTCGCTGACGACGAGCTCCACGAGGCCGTCGAGGATGTGCTCCTTGTTGGACACGTGGTTGTAGAGCGACATCGCCTCGACCTTCAGCGCCTGGGCGAGGTTCCGCATCGAGAGGGCCTCGAGGCCGCGCTCGTCGGCCAAGCGCAGGGCCGCGCCGAGGACGCTCTGCGGGCTCAGCGGCGCGCGCGGCGCGGGCTTCTTCGCGGGCTTCTTCGCGGGCTTCTTCGCTGGCTTCTTCGCGCGTTTCTTCGCGGGCTTCTGGAGAGTCTTCTTCGCCATCGGCGCCTGGCTCCTCTGCGCTGTACATACACCGTAAGTGCGGCTTGACAACCGCCCCTGCGGCCCCACCACTTACAGCGTAAGCCGCGCCCACGAAGCCCGAGCGCGTCCCGAAGGAACACGCCATGCCCGCAGTCGACGAGAGCCCATCGAACGTCCTCCCCCCCTCGGTCGAGGGTGCCCGCCGCACGATGCGCGCGGTCGTGCATCGGCAGTACGGGGAGCCGGAGGTGCTGACCCTCGGGGAGGTCGAGCGGCCGGTCCCGGGGGACGACGACGTGCTCGTGCGCGTACACGCGGCGGGCGTGAACATCGGCGACCATCACCTCATCACCGGCAAGCCGTACCTGGTGCGGCTGAGTCCGTTCGGTGGAGTGCCGGGTCCGCGCCATCCCGTCCCCGGCGCGACGATGGCGGGCGTCGTCGAGGCGCTCGGCGCGAAGGTGACGGGCTTTCGGCTGGGCGAGGAGGTCTATGGGCAGGCGGCCCACGGCGCGTTCGCGGAGTACGTCGTCGTGCGCGCCGAGCACCTCGCGCCGAAGCCGCGGACGTTGTCGTTCGAGGAGGCTGCGGTGGTGCCTTGGGCGGCGACGGCGTTGCAGGGGCTTCGGGACGCGGGCGGGGTCGTCGCAGGTCAGAAGGTGCTGATCTTCGGCGCGTCAGGCGGCGTCGGCACGTGGGCGGTGCAGATCGCGAAGGCGCTCGGGGCGGAGGTGACCGCGCTCTGCAGCGCGCGCAACGTCGAGCGGATGCGCGCGCTCGGGGCCGACGAGGTGATCGACTACGGCAAGGAGGACTTCGTCGCGCGGGGCGCGCGCTTCGACGTGATGCTGGACCTCGTCGGGAGCCGCTCGCTGGCCGACTGCCGCAGCGTGCTCACGCCGGAGGGCGTCTACGTCGCGTGCGCGGGAGGCGGCGGCGACTGGGTGGGGCCGGTGTTCCGGATCGTCGGGGGGCTCGTGTCGTCGTGGTTCACGCGCCGCAGGTTCAAGACGTTCGTGATGGCGCCGAACGGCAAGGACCTCGCGTTCCTGACGGCGCTCGTCGACGCGGGGAAGGCCAAGCCGGTGATCGAGCGCAGCTACCCGATGAGCGAGGTCGCCGACGCGCTGCGGCACGTGGGCGAGGGGCACGCGCAGGGGCAGACCGTGCTGCGGATCGTCGGGTAGGGCCGCGACGCGCGAGCGCTGGCGGCGGGCACAGGGCATAGGGCATACGCCGCGCCCACGTTGCCGTGAGCGCGCGCTGCTTCAACTCGTTGCGCACCGCCGGGGGCCCTCCCGGCGTGGCGCGATGGACGCTGGCGTCCCCAGGGGGATTCGAACCCCCGTTAGCGGCGTGAAAAGCCGCCGTCCTGGGCCTCTAGACGATGGGGACTGAGAATCTCGGGTGAGCCGTGCAGGGATTGAACCTGCGACCGTCGGGTTAAAAGCCCGCTGCTCTGCCACTGAGCTAACGGCTCGCCGGCGGGGTCGCGGGCGGCGGCTTAGTAGCGCCCGCAGGCCGAGGGGTCAAGACGCGGCGCGCTCGGAGGGACGCGCCTGGTCGATATCTGGCCAGCCCGCGCGGATTGCCTTACGGAGGCGCGATGCCTGTCTCAGCCGAAGTCGAACGCCCCGAGACCGTCCTGATCGTCGCCTCGCCCCGCTCGGATTGGGCGCCCGTCGCCGAGCGACACACGCGCGCGGAAAAGAACGTGGTCGTGCTCTTCGCTCACGACGAGGGCGCGAAGCTCGTCAGCTTGGTGCGCGACCGGATGCGCGACCTCGCGTCGAACGGCAACGCGCTCGTCGCGATCGCGTCCGTCGGCATCCTCGAGATGACCGCCCTGCGCGCGCTCGCTCGCGCCGCCGGGCTCCCGATCGTCTGAGCTCCAACGATCAGCGACGGCCGCGCGGGCGCTGGAGCCGACGCTCTGCGGTGTCGCGGGCCTCTCCCCGGAGCGCGAGGAAGCTCCGCACGCGCGCCGCGTCGAGCGCGCCGCTCGCGACCCCGGCGGCCACGGCGCAGCCCGGCTCGCCGCCGTGCGCGCAGTCGGAGAAGCGACAGCCGCCCGCGACCTCCGCGACCTCGGGGAAGGTGTCGTCGAGCGCGCTCTCGTCGCGGTCGAGCCAGAGGCCCACTTCGCGGACGCCGGGAGTGTCGAGCACGAGGCCGCCGCGGGGCCGCACGACGAGCTCGCGGCGCGTCGTCGTGTGCCTGCCGCGGCCGTCGCCGCGCAGCCCGCCGACCGCGTGCGCGTCGTCCTCCGCGAGCCAGGCGTTGAGCAGCGTGGACTTGCCGACGCCCGAGGAGCCGAGCAGCGCGACGGTCCGTTGGTGCTCGAAGTACGGCTCGAGCGCGTCGAGGCCGCTGCCTGAGCGCGCGCTCGTGACGTGCACGGGCACGGCCTCGCCGAGTACCGAGCGCACCTGCTGCGCGGTCAGCTCGGCGCTCTCGGGCGTGACGAGATCGGCTTTGGTCAGCACGACGACGGGGCGCGCGCCGCTCTCTGCGACGAGCGCGAGGAAGCGCTCGAGGCGTCGCACGTTGAGGTCGAAGATCAGCGCCGTCGCGAGCATCACGGCGTCCACGTTCGCGCCGATCGCCTGCGCGCCGGTCGCGCGTCCGGCGGCCTTGCGAACCAGCGTCGTGCGGCGCGGCAGCACCTGCACGACCTCGCGCAGCCCACGCGCACCGCGTCCGCCGAGGCGCACGAAGTCGCCGACGATCGGCGTCGCGACCTTGCGCAGCGCGGGCGAGAGCGCAGCGCGCTCGACCAGCTCGCCGCGGGCGACGTCGACCTCGCCGCGGTGCCCCACGATCACGCGCGCCAGATCGTCGGGCGAGGCCGGGCTCGGCGAGGCGCTGGTCGACTCTGCGGTGAGCACGTCCTGCCAGCCGGCGTCCCAGCCCCAGCGGAGGAGGGCGTCTTGCTCGTGCTCGGCGGTCGTGTCGCTCACTGCGCGCTCGGATAGCACGCCCGCACGATCGCGGCCGTGAACGTCGCCCGCAGATAGAAGCCGCGGGGCATCGTCGAGGTCGGGACTTCGCCCTCGCCCGGCGCGCGGACGCGCATTCCGCCGTGCCTCGCCTTCGGCCTCACCTGCAGGGCGGTGCCGAGGCGCGCGTCGAGCGTCTCCACGGCGCCGCGCAGCACGAGCCGCTGCACGGCGTCCCAGTCGGCCCGCAGCGTCGCGTCCTCGGCCTCGCTCGGCGACCAGAGCCACGCGGCGCCGAGCCTCCGCGCGCCGAAGGCGAGAGCGCGATCGTGCTCGACCGGGACCCAGAGCACGCGCGCCAGCTTCTTGCGGACGGCGCTCGTCTCCCAGGTGTCGTGCTCGAGGCGGCCGAGCGGGAGCGTGCACACGAACGTGCTCTCACGCGGTTGCCCGCCTGCCGCGAGCGGGATCGTCTTGATCTCGATGCCGAGCTCCGCGAGATCGGGGCCCGCCGCGCCGGGCTTCGGGCAGACGAAGAGCGCGCGCTCGACGAGCGTCCCGACGAAGCCCTTCGCGCGCGCGGGCTCGGCGGGCAGCGCGACGCCCGCAGACGCTGCGACCTCCGCGAGCGTGCACCCCGCGAAAGCGCGCGTACGTCCGAGAAGCTCGGCTTCGCTGCGTGGGCTCTGCACGGGCGGAGGGTGCCTCTCGGGGTGGTGCACACGCAACGTCTGCAGCATCCGCGGGGGCGTTGGGATTCTGGGGGAACGCGCGCTCAGCCCCGCGCCTGATGGCTCGACGCTGGCGCGCCTTGGACGATTCGGGGGGAACACCATGACCAAGCGATGGAACGGGGGGGCGGGCGGCGCGTTTCTGATGGTGGCCGTCGTTTGCTGCGGGGCCACGGGAGTCGAGGCGCAGCACGTTCGAGTCGAGGGCCGGGGGCCCACGGTCGGCGTGCAGGTCGGGGCGCCGCTCGTGCGCGTGCGCGGTCGCCGCCCGCCGCCGCAGGGTCGTCCGTCGTTCAGGCCGCCGCCGCCGATGCCGCCGCCGATCGTCGCGCCACCTCCGGGGCGCGTGGAGGTGCACGGGCGCCCTCCGCGTCAGGGACAGGTGTGGACGCCGGGCTACTGGCGCTGGAACGGGCAGCGCCACGTGTGGGGCGCGGGCCGCTGGCAGCGTCCGCAGCAGGTCGGCTGGGTCTGGCAGGCGCCGCAGTGGACCCTGCAGAACGGCGTCTGGGTCTTCGTCGAGGGGCAGTGGGTCGCGCCGGGGACGGAGGTCGTCGTGCAGCCCCCGCCGATCACCGTGGTCCCCGTGCGGCCGCCACCGCCCGTCCTCGTTCAGCCCGCGCCGCCACCGCCCGTGGTCGTCCAGCCTGCGCCGCCGTACGGCCCCGTCGAGGAGTACGCAGAGGTGCGCACGCCCCCGGTGCGCGCGGGCATCGGCGACGCGCGCGGTCAGCCGGCGCACTTCGAGCGCGGTCGGCACGCAGCCTATTGGATCTGGGTCACGCCGGATGGCGTGTGGCATCTGCGTATGCCGACGGGGGGCCGCGACGCCCGCTTCCAAGGGCGGATCGTCGGCGACGGCGGCGCGCCGATTCAGCTCGTCGCGGTCACTCGCGCCGAGCTTGCGGACCGCGTCGTGCAGCGGGGGCGCGCGGTCCACTTCGACCTCACCGCGCAGGGCGGCTTCGACGGGCTCGACTTCCGCGCCGAGAACAACGCCTGCGTGCGCTTCCGTCTCCGCCTCGACGGCGAGGACGAGCTGAAGGGGATCTTCCTCGGTGCGCAGGGCGTTCCTGCGCCCTCGGACCACTTCATCGCTTGCCCGTAGCGCCTCCGGGCGAAGCGTCCGCGCCTATCTCAGCTCGGTGACCTTCTCGCCGAAGAGCCGCTCGAGCTGAGATAGCAGCGCTTCGCTCGGCTCGACGCTGAGGCCCGTCGTGCCGAACGAGACCGCCCAGCGCTCGCTCGACGCGAGCTCGAGGATCACCGGGCACGGTCCCGGATGCTTCTCGAGCGCGTCGCGCATCGCCTTCAGCTTCTGCTGATCACAGCGCTCGACGAAGAGCCGGATCTTGACCGCCTTCGTCCGCGCGCGGAGCGCCTGCGCGAGGGGCGTGACCTCGTCGAGGAGCAGCTTCGCCTCGCTCGGCACATCGCTCGGCGCCTCGTCCTCTTCGCCGCCGCGCCCGCCTCGCTCGCGCTCGTACTGCACGTCGCCCGTGATGACGACGGGCTCACCCGCGGCGAGGATCTCCGCGATCCCCTCCTGATCGAGGATCTTCGGGCGGACGACGACCTCGATGCGGCCGAGCGAGTCCTCCAGCGAGAAGAACGCGATCTTCCCGCCGGTCTTCGTCGGGCGGACTCGATAGCCCTCGATCGAGCCGCCGATCGTGATGCGCGCGCCCTCGGGCAGCGACGCCATCGACTCGGTCGTCGCGTTGCAGAACCGCTTGAGCTCGCTCGCGTAGCGGTCGAGCGGGTGGCCGCTGACGTAGAAGCCGAGCGTCGCCTTCTCCCGCGCGAGCGTCTCGCGCACATCCCAAGGCTCGGTGCTCGGATAGTCCTGCGCGCGCGGCTTGCTGCCCGTCGTCGGGCCCGCTCCCGCACCGCCGAGCAGCCCGAACAGGCTCGTCTGTCCGCTCGCGCGCTCTGCGCTCATCCGCTTGCCGCGCTCGAGCGCCGCCTCGATCGCGTCGAAGCTCTGCGCCCGCCCGATGCTGAGGGGCTTGTGCAGCGTGTCGAAGCCGCCGGACTGTACGAGCGCCTCGCAGACGTTCTTGTTCACACGGCGCACGTCGACGCGCGCGCAGAAGTCGAAGAGGTCCGCGAAAGGCTCCTCCGTCTTGTCCGCGCCCGGCTTGCCGTCGCCGCCTCGCCGCGCCTCGAAGATCGCCTCGAGCGCGCTCTGTCCGACGCCCTTGAGCCCGCCGAGCCCGAAGCGAATGCGTGGCCCGAGCGCGTCCCGCACGACGCCATCGAGCGCGACGGGTTCGTTGGCTCGGCGCTTCTTCGGCGCCTTGCCGCCCGCGGTCGCGCTCGCCGCAGCGCCCTCGGGATCGTAGACGACGGTGAAGTCGAGGTCGCTCTCGTTGACGTCCGGTGGGAGCACCATGATGCCCATATCCCGCGCTTCCGTGACCGTGCGGACGACCTTGTCGATCTTGTCTTTGTCGGCGCTCAGCGTCGCGCACACGAACTCGGCAGGAAAGTGCGCCTTCAGATAGGCAGTCTGATAGCAGATGAGCGCATACGCGGCAGAGTGGGATTTGTTGAAGCCGTAGCCCGAGAAGTGATCGATCAGCGAGAAGACGGTGTCCGCGTCGGCGCCGTCGTAGCCCTTCGCCTGCGCCCCCGCGATGAAGGTGGCGCGCTGTTCGGCCATCTCCTCCGCCTTCTTCTTGCTCATCGCGCGCCGCAGGATGTCGGCGCTGCCGAGCGAGTAGCCCGCCATCTCCTGCGCGGCTTGCATCACCTGCTCTTGATAGACGATGACGCCGTAGGTCGGCTTGAGGACCTTCTCGAGACACTTGTGCGGATACACGACCTTCACGCGCCCGTGCTTGCGCTGGACGAAGTCGTCCACCATGCCCGAGCCGAGCGGGCCGGGACGATAGAGCGCGACGGCCGCGATCACGTCCTCGAAGCGGTCCGGCTTGAGCTTCTGAAACAAGCTCTGCATTCCGGACGACTCGAGCTGAAAGACGTTCTTCGTCTCACCCGAGGTGAGGAGCGCATAAGTCGCCTTGTCGTCGAGCGAGATGTGCTCGAGCACGAAGGGCTTGTCTTGCCGGTCAGGGCGCCGATTGACCAGCTTGACCGCGAGGTCGATGACCGTGAGCGTCTTGAGACCGAGGAAGTCGAACTTCACCAAGCCCGCAGACTCGACGTCGTCCTTGTGGAACTGAGTGACGTAGTTGTCCGGCTCAGGGCAGAACACCGGGACGCTGTCCCAGAGCGGACCTTCGCTGATCACGATGCCGGCCGCGTGCATACCCGCGTGCCGCGTCAGGTCCTCGAGGCGCATCGCCGTGTCGAGCAGATCCTTGATGTGCGGATACTCTTCGTAGCTCGCCTTGAGCTTCGGTTCCTGCGCCATCGCGTCTTTGATCGTGACGATCTTGCCCTGTACGGGTTCGGGGATCATCGCCGCGATCTTGCCCGTGTCGAGCGGCGTCATCTTCATGACGCGGCCGACGTCGCGCACGACGCTCTTGCTCTTCAGCAGGTGGAAAGTGGCAATCTGCCCGACCGAGGTGCGGCCATATTTCCCGCGCACGTACTCGATCACGCGGTCGCGGTTGTCCATGCAGAAGTCGATGTCGAAGTCCGGCATCGACACGCGCTCTGGGTTGAGGAAGCGCTCGAAGAGCAGGCCATACGGGATGGGGTCGATGTCCGTGATGCGCAGCGCGTAGGCGGCGATCGAGCCTGCGCCCGAGCCGCGGCCCGGGCCGACCGGACAGTCGTGCTCCTTCGCCCAGTTGATGAAGTCCTGGACGATCAGGAAGTAGCCCGGAAACCCCATCTGCACGATGACGTCGGCCTCCCACGCGAGGCGCGCGCGATACGCCTCCTCGTCGACGGTCTTGCCGATGGCGGCGAAGTCGTCGAAGCGGCGCTCGAGGCCGGCCTTCGCGAGCTTTCGGAAGAGCTCCTCTTCGGTCATCGCGGGGACGTCCGCGGTCGCCGCGGGCATCGGGAAGCGCGGCAGGGAAGGCTTGCGGTTCGGCGTCGCCTGGCCTCCGCACATCTCGGCGATCAGCAGCGAATTCGAGAGCGCGCCGTCGACGTGGCTGAAGAGCGCCTCCATCTCGCCGGGCGAGCGCACGTGGATCTGATCCGAGCCGTGGTGCGCGTTCTCGACCTCCGCGACCATGCGGCCGGCCGCGATGCACGACAGGATCATCTGCGCGCGCGCGTCTTTTTGCTCGAGGTAGTGGCAGTCGTTCGACGCGACGACCGGCACCTCGAGCTCCCGCGCGAGCTCGACGAGGATCGTGTTGAGCGGCTTCTGCTCGTGAAAGCCGTGGTCTTGAAGCTCCACGAAGAGCGCGCCCGGCTCGAAGGTGTCGCGGAGCCTTCCGAGCGCCTCGCGCCCCGCGCGCGGCCCCTTGAGCAGCACCTCTTGGGCGAGATATCCGCCCATGCAGCCGGTCAGCGCGACGATTCCTTTGTGGTGCTCGCGCAGCAGCTCGAAGTCGACGCGCGGGGTGCCGAGCACGAGCCCCTCGACCCAGCCGCGCGACACGATGCGCACGAGGTTCTGGTAGCCCTCTTGGCTCTTGGCGAGGAGCACGAGGTGGAAGTGATTGCGCTGCGCTGGGTCGTCGCGGCGCCCCGGCACGACGTTCACCTCGGAGCCGAGGATCGGCTTGATCCCGGCCTCTTTGCAGTACTTCACGAGCTGCACGGCGCCGAACATGTTGCCGTGATCCGTGAGCGCGACCGCGGGCATGCCGAACGACTTCACCCGCTCGACGAGCGACTTCAGCCGGATCGACGAGTCGAGCATCGAGTACTGCGAGTGGACGTGCAGGTGGACGAACTCAGCCATCGGCACCGCTCTACTGGTCGGCCCTCCCGGTGTAAAGGCTCACCCTCGATCATGCGTCGGTCGTGGCACGAAGCGTTGCGCCTCGGCGGACCGGATGCTAAGAGCCGCGCCCTTTCGGGAGGACCCAATGACGAAGAAGTCGCCGCTCGCTCAGATGAAGGAGCGCTTCACGGACAAGGCCGGCCTGCTGAAGGCCGTCGAGGGGCTCGCGTCTGGCGACCTCTGGATCGATCGCACGAACGCTGACAAGGGTCTGGCGCACGTGTCGAATGCGAAGCTCGTGAAGCTCCACGATACGCTCAGCACGGTGAAGAAGGAGTTCGGCTCTCGCGCCGGCCTCATCACCGCCATCCTCACGGCCGAAGCTCGCTCGAAGGACGAGGGCTACAAGGCTCGTCTCGAGAAGTATTCGACGCCGCGCCTGCTCGACGCGCAGCGCGCGACGGTCAAGCGCGCGAAGGCCGCCGCCGCGCCCAAGGGCAAGGCGAAGGTCGCGCCCGTCGCCAAGAAGGCGGCCGTGAAGGTCGTCGCCAAGGCCGCGCCGGTCAAGAAGGCCGCCGCGCGCAACGCGCCGGTCAAGAAGACCTCGAAGAAGGGCTGAGCACGGCCGCGCGAGATCTGCAGGTAGGTCTCGCGCACGTCGCGGCGCCTCCAAACAGGTCTCGCGCCGTTGTTTCTTGCTCCCGTGCTACACCGAGCGAACCTTTCGCATCGTCCGTTGTCGAAACGGTCGTGCGTCAGGCTCTCGCAGGAATGGCGTCCGCCGGGTCGGCGGCCAGCGCTCAGGTGGTACACGTGGCGAAGTCCGCGGAAATACTCGCGTCTGCGGTGGATTCTGGGGTCGAGGACGGGCTCCTGGGGGGCACCTCGAGACCGGGCGGGACAGGCCAGCCACGGCCGGGCGGGGAACCGTCTGGGGCGGCCGCGACGCTCGATCCGGAGCTGCTCGCGCTCCCAGCGCCGCCCGGGACTCGGCGAATGGTGTCCGGCTCCTTGATGCTCGCGACGATCGTCGCCGCGCTCGGGCTGCTCGGGACGCTCCGCACGGACCTCGGCTATTTTTTCGCGAGCGAGACGGCGGTCGATCTCGGCGAGGTGACCGCCCTCGACGTCGGCACGCTCGCTTCGAACAGCTTCGTCCGCGTCCGCGGGACGCCGATGGCGTCGGGCACGGTGCATTACCAGCGGGTGATGGGCGCCGGGACGTACGCGATCTTCCCGCTCGCGGGGCAGCGCACGGTCTTCGTGTCGGTGCCGAGCGAGAGCCTCGGCGACGAGGCGCGGATCGCGCGGCGGGAGTGGAGCGGTCGGCTGGTGACCTTCGGGCAGCTTGGCGGGCGGCTCGCAGGCGTGCGTTCGTATCTGCGGGAGCAGGTCGGCGTGCCGGTGACGCGCGATTCGTATGTCTTGCTCGCGGACGAGCCGCCGGGCTCGTATGGTTGGGCGCTCGTGCTCGCCGGGCTGTGCCTGGTGTTCGTCGCCGTCAACCTCGGGCTGATCGTTCGGTGGTTTCGCCCGGTGCAGCGGACCGCTGGCTGAGCGTCGAAGGTCGTAGCGGCGCGGCGGCGATCCGCGCTAAGGTCGCCGCGGCTCGCTCCCATGTCGCGATCCTCTCCACCTCGCGCCTTTCTGCCGCCGACCGACCACGTCGCGCGTGAGCTCCTCAAGCGAGGCGCCCGCGATCCGGCCATGCTGCTCCTGCGCGCGGCGACTCGACGCGACCCCGGCGAGCGCGCCTGCGCCGCGCTGCTCAAGGCGCTCGAGGCGAGGCCCGACGCGGCGGTCTCAGGCCCAGAGGTCGAGCTCGATCTGTCGCTCGCGGAGGACTACGTCGCGCGGGGGATGTTCCTCGAGGCGCGCGCGGTGCTCAGCGGCGCGGGCCTCGATCGCGTCCCGCCGGGCGCGGATCATGCGCGGGTGCTCGATGAGCTGCTCGCTCCGCTCCCGGACGACGCGGAGCCGGAGCTGCTTCAAGCCTTTCGCCACCTGATGACCGGGGGCGCGTCGCTCTCGCTGTCGCTCGTGGAAGAGCATGTGCAGCGCGGGCAGGCGCTCCCGCCGTGGGCGGCGCGGCGGCGCACGGTGCTCCGCGCGCTGCTCCTCGATCACGCCCTCGAGAGCGCCGCGAGCGTGGCGCAGGCAGCGACCGCGCCGGGAAGCCAGGAGGCACCCGAACCGCAAGCGCCGGGTGCCGAGCCGAGCGAGCTCGCCCGGGAGATCGCCCGCCTCATCGCGGAGCGCGATCTTCGCGGCGCGGTGGCTCAGCTGCGCGCGCACTGTGCGACCTCGCCGGACGACATCTCTGCAGCGATCGGTGCCGAGGCGCTCGAGCGGATCCTGCGCGTGCTCGAGACGCGCGACGGGATGCCGGATGTGATCGACACGCGCACCCTGCCGATGGGACCGCAGAAGGTCGCGGAGCTGCACCTGCGCATGGGCAACGTCGCCGAGGCCGAGCGGCTCTATCGGCGCGTGGTGGTCAACCAGCCCGAGAATCTCGAGCTGCGCGCGATGCTCGACGACGTGCAGGCGGTGACGCGCTTCCTCACCGCACCGAGCGCCCCGGTGGCGCCTCGCGCGGCGAGCCGCCCCCTCGACGTCGCGGCTGCGGAGATCGGCATCCGGCCGACGGTGCCGCTCGCCATCGTCGCCTACGACGACGGGGAGTCCACAGAGGAGGACGGTCCGGAGGAGCTCGCCAGGCTCTATACCGAGATCGCGGG
>CAIUAC010000627.1 GCA_903896985.1 uncultured Sandaracinus sp. | reverse complement strand
GCGTCGGGCGCGCCGTGCGCGAGAGCGTGACGCGCGCGCCCGTCGGCGTCTGCTGCGCGTGAAGCTGCGTCGTCGTGTCGTCGACCTCGTGCAGCACGAAGCCCGTCTCCGCGCTCGCGGGCCAGACGAGCAGCGTGAGCGCGCCGGCGCTCGCCGCCGTGCCGAGGCCGTTCGCGTCGTCCACGACGTCGAGCGGCACGATGGCGCCCTCGCGCACGTAGAGCGGGATGCGTCCGCGCACGCTGACGTCCGCGGTCACCGTCGTGCCGCCGTCGAGGGGCGCGGCGCTCGGCGCCCACCAGTCGTACCAGCGCGCGCCGCTCGGCAGCGCGACCTGACGCGAGGTGACCGCCGCGACCACGGGCGCGACGAGGAAGGCGTCCCCGAGCAGGTAGCGCCAGTCGCCCGCCCAGCTCGCCGTGTCCGCCTGCACCGGGCGGAGGATGCCCGCCGCGCCCGCGTACGCCTCCTCCGCGAGCGAGTAGTTGAACGGCACCATCGCGTCGTGGAGCTTCGCCCAATAGCGATAGAGCACGACCGTCTCGTCCGCGTGGTCGGGCACGGTCCACGGCGCGAGGTTGTCGCGGCCGTGCAGCTCCATGAACGGCATCAGCGCGCTCACGCCCGTCCAGCGCGCGAAGGTCTCGCTGTCGAAGGGCACCGTGATCGCCGGCTCGAGGTCGTCGCGATCGAGGTAGCCGCCGAGGTCCGAGCCGAGCACGACGTAGCCCGCCAGCGCCGAGCGGAAGATGTGATCGAGCGCGTCCTCGAGCCCGATCCAGTCGCGGCGGTTGTCCCCTACCCAGCCGATCGGCGCGTGCTCGGGGCGCGCATAAAAGCGCCCCTCGAAGCCATACGAGCGGTCGTACGGGCGCACCATCGTCACGAAGTCACGCCCACGCTGCTGCCGCCCATACGCGAGAAAGTCCCGGTAATACGCCTCTGAATACGCCTGATGCGTGACCTCGCCCGCGTCCGTCGTCAGCGGGTCGCGCGTCACGTACTCGTCGCCGAAGTCGAGCTTCCAGCCATCGAGCCCCGCCTCGAGCAGCGCGTTCTGCTGCGCGTGCCACCAGCCGCGCGCGCGCGCGTCGAAGAAGTCCACCGCCGAGCCGTTCCCCTTCCACCACGGGAACGACAGCCCATTCTCCACGAAGAACCCGCACGCGAGCCCCTCGGCGAGGTTCGGCGACGCGCCGACGTAGGTGTCGCCGCCCGTCTCGTAGTCCTGACTGCGGCGGTTCACGAGCGGCGTGATCCAGAGCACGACGTGCACGTCCTCGGCGTGCAGCGTCGACACCAGCGAAGGGAAGTCGCCATACCGCGACGGGCTCACGACGAAGGTGTTGTAGTGAGTCTCCCAGGGGCTATCGAGCACCACGGTGCCGACGGGAATGTCGCGCTCTCGAAACCCGCTGACGAACGCGAGCGTGTCGGCGCGGTCCGAGATGTCCTTGGAGATCCACGGGCGAAACGCCCACCGCGCGGTGTGTCGCTCGGGCTCCGCGAGCGGCGCCTCGTCGCCCCCGTCGTAGGTGCACACCGGCCCGAGATCCGGCGCTCCGGCGTCGACGGACGCGGGCGCGTCATCCCCACACGCGCTGAGCGCGAGCGCGCTCGCCAAGAACCCAGAGGCGAACGCGAGAGACACCCTGCGGTCGAGTTTCATGACCGAGGAGACTACCAAGTTCACCCGCGCGCGTGAACGTCAGCGCGCGCTCAGCCGCGCCACTTCTTGCTGCAGGATGCGGCGCAGGATCGCGTTCGTGCACGCGTACGTCGCCTCCACGCCGAAG
>CAIUAC010000626.1 GCA_903896985.1 uncultured Sandaracinus sp. | reverse complement strand
TTGGTCGACGCGGAACGCCATCTCCGCGCCGCCGATCGCATAGTCGCCGGCGTCGTCGTGATATCCGCGCTCCTCGAGCAGCAGCGCCCGATAGAAGGAGATGAGAGGCCAGGGGTGACCGTCGTCCTCGATCTGCCACTCATCACGGCAGTTGACGAAGGCGTCGGCGATATCGGAGTCATGCCCCTGCGCGAGATAGCGCAGGATTAGATGCTGCGCGTATTTCGTCGCCGGGTTCGTGGAGCAGATGAGCTCGACAAAACCGTCCCTCAGGAACGGCTCGAGCGCATCGTTCAGCAGCGGGCGGACGGTCTCTGCGCTGCCGCCCCCGTCGATCGCGGCAATCGCTCGATAGGAGGCCGTTTGCGTCCTCTCCGCGCGTGCCATCGCCGGCTCAGCGAGGCGCGCGAAGGCCTCCAGCGCCTTGACGAAGTGACTCTCCGCCTCCTCGTACAGGCCAAGAAACGCAGCGTGCTGGCCGAACGAGCTCCACACACGGCCATAGTGCCGGAGCCCCGGCACGGCGGGTCGCACGTCGCGCCACCTTCGCAAGCGGCTCGTCGCGCCCTCGAAGTCAAACCGATTGGTCGCCCGAACCGCGCGGTCGAGATCAGCCTGGCAGACGAAGGTCGGCAGCTCGTCGAAGAGCCGAACACCAAGCGCATCGAGCGCGAGCTCGTGCTCGGAGCCGGCGACGCCGAGGTGGTTCTCGCGCTCCACCTTGGCCGTCAGCCACACCAGCTGCAGAGGCGCAGGAAGCACGGCCTCCTTCGGCGCAGCGGCCTCGAGCCACTCCACCTCGGCGCCCACCCTCGCTAGGTGAACGGCCTTGCTATCGAGGTGTCGCCGCACCTCGCCGAGGAAGCGCTCCCAAAGCGCGGGAGTGTCGCGACAGGCCTGAGCGAGCTGCCCAAGCAGGGTAGCGGCGATGCTGCCCGGCCGCCTCGTGTCGGGGTCACCCACGAGCGCAGCCCACTCGGCCCCGGAGACCTCCACGCCCTTCTGCAGCTTGTCCCAGGCGTTGCGGAGCGACCGCGCCTGCCCGGAGTGGAGACACCTACCGACCAGCCCCGTGCGCTGGAGTCGTTCCTTGGACGCTGGCGTCGGACTACCCCACGTGAACGCGATCGCGTCCACATAGCCATTGAGCGGCTGCTCCGTCTTGGCGACGAGTCGCACATCAAACGTCAGCGCACGATAGCGAGCGGGGTTGCTCTGCAGGAGCTCGCGGTGGAGAGCCTCGATCGCCACCTGCCAGCTCGACCTCCCGTGGTGCTCGCCGCGCTGCTCTACGTCGATGTTAAGCTTCGTCGGACCATCGATCGGCATGAGCCGACAGACCCACGCCACCAGCTCGAGAACGCTCGCCAACCAGGCGTCTCCGAGGGCAGGAGAGAGGATATCCGCGGTAATTCCGAACACGCCAACAGGCGCGTCCAGGACGCACTGAACGACCCGGTCGATCTCATTCAGGCTGGTGGTGTTCGCGTGCCAGCCGCGCGGGAGCGCCACCAGGGGCGAGTCCCCGGGCACCAGCACGCCGACGAGCTTCCCCTGCTGCGAGGCTCCCTCGAACTCCCCAGTCTCGTCGACGAGCAGCGTCCAGGCCCGCGCCGGCTGGAGGTCGGAGAGCGCATGAGAGGGGCCCCGCGTGATGACCGCGGTGAGCGGCCCACCGCCCCTGGCCGCGGCCTTCCCCTCGCGACCGCGCTGCCTTGTCGCCGCCCCACCCGCCACCTTGTCTCGCGCCCTCGGAGCGAGATAGGGATAATCGCAAATGAAGCCCTCGAGCGCGGCGCTCATGGCGTCGGCGCCTCGCCGCCGAGCGCCGTCACCGAGTGCCTCGAGGCGTCGGCGGGCGTCGAGCCCGCGCTCCACATACCGGTCGATATCCGCACTCAGGTGAGGCCGACTCGCGCCGTCCGGGTGCTTCCTCACCGCCGCGATGGCCGCCTCCGGGCGCTTCCCGGTTCGACGTGCCACGCCCTCCACCTCGTTCAACAGAGCGCCAACCGACAAGGGCCGCGTCCCCTTCGCCGCCGAACCCGGGGCGCGCGGACGCTCAGCCTCGCCTCGAGTCGCGCCTCGCGCCGGCTCGCGCGGCACAACCACAGGAGGCACCAGCGCGTCGACCGATGGAGTCGCGGTCGCATCTGACAGCGCGGAGGCCTCCGATGCCTTCGCAAGCTGCTCGGCGACCGACGCGACCTCCTCCGGCGCCTTCGGGTCGAGCGGCACGGCCTCGTCGGGCGGCCCGGCGTCGTCCGAGGTCGGCAAGCCTGCGGGCGTCCACACGCGCACAGGCACCTCGTACGAGTCGAACTCGAACTGAAGGGCCGTCAGGAACACCGCGCCGATCCACATCGAGGCGTCGCTCGCCGTGAGGACGACCCGCGAGCCCCGAGCCCGGAGCTCGCTCAGGGGCCGGACGAAGCGCTCCCGAAGAAGCTGCGTCGCGTCGCCGAGTTCTGCGCGAGCGACGTCCAAGCTCGCCAGCACCAGCTCACCTGCGGTGAGCGACACCGCAATTCGGTCGGACTCTGGTTCGAACGTGACTACACAGTGGGCCGGCCGAGGCTGATCGTGCGCGTCATTGCTCATCGAGTGTTCTCCATGGTGTGTCCCACGAGAGTCTACGAACGACCGGTCGTGGTAGCGGCTGCAGGCTGTGTAGCCTCGGGTGGTACTCATCTCCGACGCGCGCGCGCGGCGCTAGCTGACGAATTTGACCTCGGTGCCGGGCGAAGAGACGTCTACAACCGCTCCCGTCTCACCGTGCGTTGCCTCCTTCCAGGCCGCGGACATCTCATCGACGAGGAACTGCTCGAGGTCCCCAGCTCCCTTTCGTACGCCAAAGTAGCTCGCGTTCGTGCCCTTCGCTCGGCCCTCCAGCATCCGGCAAGTGCTCCCGACGACGATATTGTCGTTGGCGATGAACCCGTGATAGGTCGGATGGTTCCGATACTTGAACAGGCGAATGCGAAACCCTGCAGGAGACCGCTTCACGACATCGGGTGCCTGTGCCAATATCTTCTCCTCAGACTGTCTCGCTTCCAGCGGCCAGTGCTTATTGAGCCGCGCGAGCTCCGGCCACTCCGAGTCGAGCATCGCGAGGTCGAGATGCAGGCGCGTGCCTTTCTCGCCGCGGAAGAGCGCCGGGACAACCTGGTTGATCGTCTGTCCCCAAGCCTCGGAGAGCGTCAGCCCAAGCAGGCGTAGATGGATGAGCGGCTGCCCAGAGAGTTCCTTCGCAATCAAGGGCGTCGCGGCCGTGATCGCGTCGTAGAAATTTGGGAATACCTTCGCCCGGGCGAAGGCCGCTGAGGGTTCCACACCCTGATCGAAGAAGCGCAGGCAGCGCTCCACCTCCACCTTGCAGCGCCAGGCGTCATGCTCTGTCGTCTGGCTCTTGTCCCCGTGGGCCGCATTGTTTCGCGTTACAGCCACCCACTCGAGCGATTTCCAGTCCAAGTGACTGAGCGCCTCGGGAAAGAGGGATTCCAGACACACGCGGACTTCTCTATGACGACAAACCACCAACAAGTTCACGAGCGACCAATCTGCCGCTTCCCCACGAAGCTTGGGATTCTCCTTCGCACGCTCCCTCGCGAGTCTTGCGAGGTGGGACGCCAGGACGTCCGCTGACATCACGCTCACGGCGA
>CAIUAC010000625.1 GCA_903896985.1 uncultured Sandaracinus sp. | reverse complement strand
GAGACGCTCGCCTCGTATTCGCCCGGCGAGCCCGTGCGCGCGGTCCCCGCTGCCCTCGCGCGCGCTCAGGCGCTCGCCGGGACGAGCGGCACGGTAGTCGTCGCGGGCAGCATTTACCTGCTCGCCGAGGCGCGCGCGCTCGCGCTCGGGGTCCGCACGGAGCCGCCCATCGCGATGTGAGCGGACGCGCCTTCTACGCGCTTGACACCCGCGCGCGCGCCGCGAACTCTCCGGCCTTCACAGCGAGGTATCGAGTGACCGATTCCGTATTTCTCCGCGCCTGTCGGCGTGAGCCCGTCCCGTACACGCCCATCTGGATCATGCGGCAGGCGGGGCGCTACCAGCCGGAGTACCGAGCGATCCGCTCGAAGGTGAGCTTCGTCGAGCTCTGCAAGAACCCGGATCTCGCCTGCGAGGTGACGCTGCTCCCGGTCGAGCAGCTCGGGGTCGACGCGGCGATCTTGTTCGCCGACATCCTCCTCGTGCTCGAGCCGCTCGGCATCGGCTTCGAATTCACGAAGGACGACGGCCCGAACATCCCGCACCCCGTCCGCACCGCGGCGGACGTCGATCGCATCGTCGAGGACATCCACGCCGCCGACTCGCTCGGCTACGTGATGGAGTCGGTCAAGCGCATCCGCGCCGGGCTCAACGGCAAGGTGCCGCTGATCGGCTTCGCGGGCGCGCCCTTCACGCTCGCGTCGTACGCGATCGAGGGCGGCGGCTCGAAGAACTACCCCAAGACCAAGCAGTTCATGCTGACCGACGAGGGGCTCTGGAACGCGCTGATGCGCAAGCTCTCGCGCGCGATCGCGGACTACCTCAACGCGCAGATCGCTGCGGGCGCGCAGGCCGTGCAGCTCTTCGACAGCTGGATCGGCGCGCTCTCGCCCGCCGACTACGCGCGCTACGTGCAGCCGCACATGAAGTCGATCTTCGACTCGCTGACGCCGGGCATCCCGACGATCCACTTCGGCACCGGCAACCCTGCGCTCTATCCCCTGATGAAGGCAGCCGGCGGGACCACGATCGGCGTCGACTGGCGCGTCGATCTCGGCACGACCTGGGACCTGCTCGGGCACGACGTCGGCATCATGGGGAACATGGACCCGGCCGCGCTGATCGCGCCGCGCGAGGTCCTGAAGCGGCGCGCGGACGAGGTGCTCGCCTCGGCGGGCGGTCGCAACGGGCACATCTTCAACCTCGGGCACGGCGTGTTCCCGGAGGTCACGGTCGATGCGGTGCGTGCGCTCGTGGACCACGTCCACGAAGCGAGCGCGCGCTAGCGGGTGAGCGGATGGGGCTGCTCGACTGGCTGCGAGGCAAGAGCCGCGCAGAGCGCGAGGCCGCGCTGACCGCAGCCGTCGAGGAGTCCGCGGCGATCCTCGCGCGCGGCGATGCGCGGGGCGCGCTCGCGGCGGCCAACGCGGGGCTCTTGCAAGCGGCCGACGAGCCGCGGCTCTTGCACGCCGCGGCCGACGCGCTGCTCGTGCTCGGTCGCACGCGCACGGCGGAGCTCTCGCGGCTCGTCGCGGACG
>CAIUAC010000624.1 GCA_903896985.1 uncultured Sandaracinus sp. | reverse complement strand
CTCTTCGCGATGCTCTCCGGCGAGCGCCCCTATGGGAACGCCTCGGTCGGTGAATGGATCGCGCTCGTCACGGCGGGCACCGCGCCGCCGCGCGTGACGTCCTCGCTCGGACCGCTGCCCCAAGCGCTCGTCGACGCCCTCGCGGTCGCGCACGCCGCGGGGGTGATTCACCGCGACATCAAGCCGGCGAACGTCTTTCTCGCGGACGAGCCCGACGCGCCGCGCTCGCTCGTCAAGCTCCTCGACTTCGGCATCGGGCGGATGCTCGCCTCCGACCAAAATCAGCGCATCACGCGCACCGGCGCGCAGCTCGGCACGCCGCACTTCATGGCGCCTGAGCAGGTCGCCGACTCCAAGCGCGCCGACGCGCGCGCCGACCTCTACGCCGTCGCGGTGACGCTCTACGGGATGCTGTCGGGCGAGCGCCCCTACGGAAACGCGTCGGTCGGTGAATGGATCACGCTCGTCACCGCGGGCACCCGTCCACCGCGCGTGACGTCGTCGCTCGGACCGCTGCCGCCGGCGCTTGCGGACGCCCTCGCGATCGCGCTCTCGGTGGAGCCCGCGCAGCGCTTTCAGGACGCGGGCGCCTTCGCGCGCGCGCTGCTCGACTCGCTCCCGAACTCGCCCGCGCGGACGCGCAAGCTGCCGGCGCTCGCGACGACGCCGACCTTCCACACGCCGCCGGTCTGGCCTGCGCCGGCGGGCGACGTCAGAGCGACCGCTGCGCCGCCAGCCGTGGACGCCGCCCGGCAAGCCGCTCGCGTCAGCGCGGCGGCTCCCCGGCCTGCCACCTCCCCTCGGGGCGTCACGGTCGTCCTCATCGGGGCTGTGATCGTCGTCGCGTTCCTCCTGGGCGCCGGCGTCGCGACCGCCGCCGGGCTCGTGGTCTACGCGCGGTACAACGCGCAGCACGCGAGCGCCGCCGCGCCCGCTGCGAGCGCCGCCACGCCCGCTGCGAGCGCCGCCGCGGTCGGCGTTCGAGTGCCGATCGCGACGCCTGCGGGCTCCGGAGTGCACCTCTACGAGGCTCAACCGTGGAGCGGGTCGGCGATCGAGCTAGGCCCCGCGCACGCGGTGCTGGTCGCCACGCGCAGTCGGTTCGAGTCGTGCCGCGTCGTCGGGCGGGGGACGCACGCGAGCGTGCTCATCTCGGTCGTGCCGAGGACCGGCGAGGCCGTCTCGTGGATGCCTGATCCGTATACGGCGAACGATGAGGCGACGAGCCGCTGTCTCGGGGCCCTGTACAAGGAGGCCTCGAGCGGCGTGCGCTACGGGACCGCCCTGGGCGGAGCGTTCTTGATCGAGGCAGACTTCGACGCGAGCTGACGCGGCCACGGCTCGCGGCCAATCTATCCTCGACGCGGCGCGCGCGGGACGGTACACAGGGACCCGGAGGTACGACGTGGACATCGTGCTCGGACCGGATGTGTACGTGAACGCGTCGGTGGCGGTGGGTTCATCGCCCGACAAGGTGGTGCAACGCGTGCTCGGCCAGAAGAAGGGCCAGAGCCAGACCACCGAGTGGGTGCTCGAGCGCGTCGCGGCGATGCTCCACGCCCTGACGGCGAGCGGCGTCTTCAAGAAAGAAGCCGTCGAGCACCAGGTGGCGCTGATCAAGCAATTCGTCACCGTCGTCGAAGACGGCGGCAAGCACGGATCCGAAGATTGGGCGCCGGGACTCGTCGCCGCAGCGAAGGCTGCGAAGGCGAAGCGCGTCGTGACCGATCACCCGGATCTACTCGCCAAAGAGAAGGTCGACGGCATCGAGTTCATCTCGAGCGACGCCTGGCTCCTCGAGTCGGCGATGCCGCCGCCTCCCCCTCCGCCGAAGAAGAAGTAGCCGTCACGGCGCTCGCGCTACCGTCAGGTAACGTCGATCACCGATTTCTCCTTTCCTCGCCGCCGGTGGTGTGGCGTACTTTCCGCGCACCCATGCTGCTTTCCCCTCTCACGCGGAAGCGCGTCATTCCAGCGTCATCCTGCGCGGCAGAGGGCGCGACGATCGAGCGCGCGATCGAGTTCGCGCACTTCTGCATCGGCTCGATCCGCGAGACGGGGCGTCCTCCCGAGGCGCCTCTGCGCTGGGAGCACGTGCAATACCCGGCCGCGCGCTTCGCGGGCGACATCGGGGATCTCCTCGGTCGAGCGCCGTGCGGGACGACCGCCGTGCACCTGCAGCTGCGCATGACGGTCGGCGCGATGCCGGACCACGACGTCCTCTTCGAGGTGAGCGCCGCGCGAGTCGAGGGCGCGGCGGTCGGCATCGTCGGCAGCGGCGCGAACGTCGTCACCCCGGGCTGACGCGCCCCCCCAATCCGCGTGAGCCGCTTCGGCTATCCTGCGCGGGTGCTTCGCCATCTCGCTCAACGTCTCGCCCCGGCGCCTCGCGCACGGAGACGCGCGGTCGCTGCGCTCGTCGGCTTTCGCTGCGTCGCGCTCGCCGCCGTCCTCGCCAGCGTCGGGACGCTCGGCTGCGCGGGCACGCCGCGCCGACGTGTGCTCGACGCCGTCGACGCGCACAGGACGCGACGCGCGCTCGCCGCTTACGAGGTCTTTCGCAGCGAGGAGGAGCCCGACGGCGCGCTCCTCGCGCGCATCGCGGCGCTGATGCTCGAGCAAGCGGCGCAGAGCAGCGAGGCGAGCCTCCGCGATGCTGCGCTCGGGCAACTCACGCTCGCGGGCACCGCGGGACGCGAGAGCCTCCGCACGATCTCCGAGCTGCACGGCCACGACGTCGCGCGCGGCAAGGCGCTCGCCGCGCTCGCGCGCACGGGCGACGACGGGGCCCGCGACGCGCTGCGCGCCCTGCTCGGTCACGCAGAGCCCGAGGTGAAGGCGCTCGCGGTGCG
Source organism: uncultured Sandaracinus sp. (assembly GCA_903896985.1). Classification (GTDB taxonomy): domain Bacteria; phylum Myxococcota_A; class Polyangia; order Polyangiales; family JADJQN01; genus CAIUAC01. The sequence goes on along the minus strand of CAIUAC010000624.1, from coordinate 90 downwards.
CGTCCTCGACGTGCGCGAAGGCGCCGCCGCCCTCCGCGAGGCGCTCCAGAGCCCGCATGGCGTCGTGCGCGCCGCGGCCGCCGAGGCCCT
>CAIUAC010000623.1 GCA_903896985.1 uncultured Sandaracinus sp. | reverse complement strand
CCGCCCGCCTCGGGCAGCACGGCGGCGAAGAGGCGGCGGAGCGCGGCCATCCGCGCTCGCTACGCAGCCGGCGCGGCGCGGAGCACGAGCGCCGCCCACTCGCCCATCACGGGGCGCGCCTCACAGCGCAGCGTCGGATAGGCGGCGAGCACCTCGTCCTCTTGCCCGACGAGGATGCCCGAGAGCACGAGCGTGCCGCCCGGAGCGACCCGCGCCGCGAGGGCGCCTGCGAGCGGGATCAGCACGCGCGCCTCGATGTTCGCGAGCACGAGATCGTACGTGCCGCTCAGCTCTTCCACCGGAGTCGTGTTCGCCTCGAGGCGCGCGGCGACCTCGTTGCGCTCGGCCGTCTCGACGACGACGCCCACGGTGTCCGCGTCGTTGTCGATGCAGCGCGCGCTCGCCGCGCCGAAGAGCAGGGCAGCGACCGCGAGGATGCCCGTGCCCGCGCCGACGTCGAGGACCGTCTCGCCGCCGTGCACGCGCGCGTCGATCTCGGTCAGCACGAGCCGGGTCGTCTCATGCGTGCCAGTGCCGAACGCGCGGCCTGGATCGATGGTCAGCACGACGTCGCTCGGGGCCGCCTCGAAGGGCTCCCACGACGGGCGCACGACGAGCCTCGCGCCGATGCGCGTCGGCTTGAAGTGCGCGCGCCAGGCGTCGCGCCAGGCGTCGCCCACGACGAACTCCAGGCGTCCAGGGCGCGGCGGCTCGAGCTCAGCGAGCACCTCGAGCGCTTCGTTGGCGTCCGCTTCAGTCTCGAAGCTCGCGACGAGCATGACCTCAGCGCCCGGCGTCAGCGGCTTGTCGAGCGTCGTCGAGTCGCGCTCCTCGACACCCGACGCGCCGAGCTCGAAGAGCAGCGTGGAGAGCTCCTCGGACTCGGCCAGCGGGGCCTCGACGTGAACGTAGGGATAGCGAGCTTCTTCAACCATCGGCGGGGTGTCGGTCATGCGGCTCAGTTGATGTCGATGACGAAGGTGCCGGGCTGCGGCGCGGTGCCGCCCCCGCCGCCGACGAGGAGCACCGTCGTCACCACGGCGCCCGCGACGAGCGCGCCGGTGATGATCCAGAACCACGGGCTCGCGAGGATGCTGCCGCCGGGCGCGGGCACCGCGATGCGCAGCGGCGCGGCGACGTCACCGCGACCCGCGACCGGCAGGCCGTGCGCGTCGAGCGCCTCCAAGTAGTACTCGACGAGCGGCGGCGCGACGGCCTCCGAGGGCAGCGTCGCGCGGAAGGTGCTGCCGTCGCGCGTGGCCTCGATGCGCCGGAAGACCTCGCGATCCTCGGCCTCGGACGCGCCCTGATGGTACGCGAACACGAGGCTGCTTACGCGGCTGTCCGGGTCGTCGACGGTCGCCTCGAGCGGGACGGCTGTACCGCGCACGGCTTGCGCGGGCGAGCGATGCCGGACCGTCACGGGCGCGGGCGGGCGGGTCTGAAAGCCTGGCCGCCCCTCGGTCTCCCAGGTCTGCTTCACGCGATCGAGGAAGGTGCGCGTCTGCGGCGCGACGTCCGCGTCCGGCGCGAAGTCCGGCTCGATCGAGAGCAGGCTGCGATACGCGCCCGCCGCCTCTTCCTCGCGCCCGAGGGCCAGATAGGTGAACGCGAGCAGCTTGTAGATCGTGGTGTTCTCCGCCGGGGAATTGCCCGAACGGATCAGCGCCGCCGAGAGCGTCTG
>CAIUAC010000622.1 GCA_903896985.1 uncultured Sandaracinus sp. | reverse complement strand
CGACGGACTGCCCGTCGTCCTCCGGCACGAGCTGCCCGAGCTCCTTACGGATGACGGCCGTGAGCTCGTCGAGCGTCACCTCGACGCCCGCGGCGGTGCGGGTCGAGTGGTCAGCGACGCGCCACGCGAGCTCGCCGATGCGCGCAGCCATCGCGTCCACGCTCGCTTGCCGCTCGATCACGGCGATCGCTCCCGACCGGAGCGCACGCAGCCTACGGTCGAGCGCCGCGGCGTCGCCGTCCTCGAGCACCGCCACCGGAAGCCGCGCCGTCGTCGCGCGACCCGCGAGCGTCTTGATCACGAGCTGCCCGCCCTCGGCCGCCGCGTCGCCGATCAACATCACGAGGTCCGGAGCCCGCGCGACGGCCGCCGCCGCGGCGCGCTCGGTGGGCGAGATCATGACGCCGAGGCCGCGTTGCTTCAGGGAGGCCGCGAGCGCGTCCGTCGTCGGTTCGCCGTCGCCGACGAGCAGCACGAGCGGAGGTCGGGTCGGACGCTTGCTAGGCGCGTTCGAGCCGCTGCGCGCTTCAGGTGCGGCGGAGCCGCTGCGCGCTTCAGGTGCGGCGGAGCCGCTGCGCGCTTCAGGCGCCGTCGAGCCGTCAGCCGTGGGCGCAGCATACGGCGCGGGCGCGAGACGCCCCGCGGCAGGGAGACTTCGGGGGCGCGGAGGGGCCGTGTCGGGCGGGTCGACCATCGACAGCGCATGATTGCACGCCTACCCCCGGAACAGCGATGAAAGTGAAGCCCCTCGAACAGTCCCGCGGCGAAGTGCGGGCGGAGCTCGACCGGCTCCGGCATCCGTTCCGCATCGCGCTCATCCGCGCGAAGAACGGCTTCAACATCGGCGCGATCGTGCGCACGGCCCACAGCTTCTTGGCCCGCGAGATCATCCTCGTCGGCTCCGAGCCCTGGTACGAGCGCGCCGCGATGGGCATGCAGCGCTACGAGAACCTGCGCGAGGTCCCCGACGAGGACGCCTTCTTGGCGCTCGCCGCCGAGCACGGCTGGAAGCTCGTCGTCTTCGAGAAGGACGTCGCGCGCGCCGGTCTCTGGGACTGTCGGCTGCCCGAGGACGCGGTGCTCGTCTTCGGCAACGAGGACACCGGCGTGCCCGAAGCGATCGTGCGCGCGGCCCACGAGGTGGTCGCGATCCCGATGTACGGCATCAACCACAGCTACCCCATCACGGTGGCCGCAGGAATCGGGATGGCGGAGTGGGCTCGCCGCTACTACGCGGGCGGTCGCACCGTCGTCCCGAACGCCGACGTCTGACGGCCCTTGCGAAGTGCCGCGCGATCGCTACACTCGCGGCTCTTCTGGTGGCTGTAGCTCAGTTGGTAGAGCGTCGGATTGTGGTTCCGAATGTCGCGGGTTCAAGCCCCGTCAGTCACCCCACAGGAGGAGGTTCGCTCCGCTTGCTGCGCTCGTCACGGTCTTCCGGGGCGAGCTTGACAACCCGAACGTATCGCTTACAACGCGCGCCGTTCGGAGTTGGCCAGAGCGCTCGTAGCTCAGCTGGATAGAGCATCGGACTTCGAATCCGGCGGTCGGGTGTTCGAATCACCCCGGGCGCGCAACCCAGTGGCAGGTTCTCGGAAGGCAGGTCTCGGCAGGCAGGTTCTCGGCAGGCAGGGTCTTCGTTGGCAGGCAGTGGTTCGCAGGCAGTGGTTCGCAGATCGTCGCTCGCAGTTCGGCCTTTCGCTCGGTTTTCAGGGTCATTAGCTCAATTGGTAGAGCAGTGGATTCTTAATCCATTGGCTCCCGGTTCAAGTCCGGGATGACCCACTCCTGACGCCTCGGATCTTCCCGGTCCGAGGCGTTTTCCGTGGTGCGAGCCTCGCCGTCGCGTCCGCTGGTTGCTTCCGCCTGCGCGGGGGTCGCATGCTCGCGCGCAGATGACGCCTGACGACGCCGCCGTGCCCGCGCTGCCTGCTCGCCGCCCCGCTTGGCTCGACGTCGCCGCGCTCGTCGCGTTCGTCGTGCTCGCGTACGCGGCGAGCGTGTCGCGCGCCTGGCTCAGCTACGACGACGACTGGCTCGTGCGCGACAATCCTGTGATGCGCGAGGCCTCCCCGCGCGCGCTCGGGGCGATCGTCGGGGACCTCTCCGTGCCGACGCGCCTCGCCCTCGGCGCGGAATACCTGCCCGTGCGGGACGTCTGCGTCTGGCTCGAGGTGCGCGCGTTCGGCGACTCGCCATGGCCGATGCGCGCGCTGTCGATCGTGCTCTACGCGGCGGCGTGCGCGTTGCTCTTGCTCTGGGCGCGCCGCGTGCCGCTCGTGCCGCTGCTCGCCGTGTGGCTCTTCGCGCTGCATCCCGTGCACGTCGAGTCGGTGGCGTGGCTCGCGGGTCGCAAGGACCAACTCGCGCTGCTGTTCACGGTGGCGGCGCTGCTCGCGTACGCGAGCGAGCGGGTCGCGCTTCGCCGCGCGCTCGTGCCGCTGCTCGTCGCGCTCGCGTGCTTCTCGAAGGCGACGAGCGTCGTCGTGCCGGCGCTGCTCGTCGCCCACGATGCGCTCACGCGTCGCCGTCCCGACCGGCTCGCGCTCGGGCTCGCCAGCATCCCCGCCGCGCTCGCTGCGCTCGTGCACATGCACGTCGGCGGGCTCGTCTCGATGTACGCGCAGCTGCCCGGTGGCTCGCACGCCGCGGCGATCGCCACGATGGCGCCGGTGTTCTGGCGGTACGTCGCGCTCTCGTTTGGCGCCGCCCGCGTCTCGCTCGTGCACGCGGTCCCCGTCCGCACGCTCGCCGAGCCGGTGGCGCTCGCCGCGCTCGCCGCGCTCGCCGCGCTCGCCGCGCTCGCCGCGTTCGCGTGGCGTCGCGGAGAGCGGCGTCCGGGCGTCGCGCTCGCGTGGTTCTGCGTCGCGCTCTTGCCGGTCAGTCAGGTGCTCGCGCCGCTGCAAAACCGCATGGCCGACCGCTACCTGCTCGTCGCGGTCTTCGGCCCGTGTCTCGCGCTCGGCGCCGTCGTCGAGGCGGTCGCGGCGCTCGCGCGCGCGCGCATGGGAGCCGCCCTCCGCGTGACGGTCGTCGCGTCGTGCTTGCTGCTGACGGTGCCCTATGCGGCGCTCTTCGCCGAGCCGCTCGCGCTGTTCAGCGACCTCTGCCTGCGCGCGCCCGCGTCGCCGCTCGGGCCGTATCAGCTCGCGATGGCGCTGCGCGACGCGGGTCGTCTCGACGAGGTCGAGGGCGCGTTTCGCGAGGCCATGCGGCGGGACCATTTTCGCACTTCGGCGGGGCGGCGCGCCGCGAACAACCTCGCGCTGCTGCTCGCGCAGATGGGGCGACGTCAGGAGGCGATCTACGTCTTGCGTAAGGCGCACCTCGCGAGCCCGGAGGACCCGAAGGTCCTCCACAACCTCGCGGTGCTGCTCGACGACACCGGCGCGCACGCCGAGGCGCGCCCGATGTTCGAGGAGCTAATTCGGCGCTTTCCAGGCTACGAGCCGGGGCGCGAGGCGTATCGACGGCGCGTGGGGCCGTTGCCCTGAGCGTCAGGGGGCTGCGGCTGCGGGTTCGGCCGTGTCGTCGACGAGCGAGTAGACGAGGTTGAGGATGAGCGTGTTGTCGAGCGTCGCCTTCCCCTCCGGCGGCACCCCGTCGAAGCGCAGCGTGTGCTGCAGGCTGAGCTGAAAGTCCGCGCCGAGCTTCGAGCGAAGCTCGCTGAGCACGTTGAGCCGAACGTTGCTCGCGTGCTCGAAGTCGAACAGCGCCTCGACGCCGGTGAGGAACGTGACCGCCTCGCTGAGGTGGTTGTCGTACCCGAGGAAGACGCGGGCGGAGTGAACGACCTGCCCATCCGGGGGTGCGGGCGGCGTCGCGAGTCGCTCGGGCTCGTAGAAGAAGCGGTCGTAGGTGAGGTCGTAGCCCGCCTCGGCCCAGAGCCGATGCTTCTCTTCGTCGACGAAGTTGCGCAGGTAGCCGACCTGCCCTTGGACCCGCCCCTCGAGGCCCGCGAAACGGTCGTGTCGCCCCTGCACGGCGATCACGAGCGCGTCGTCCGTGGTCATGAAGAAGTCGTAGCGGAGCTGCCCGAAGATGTTGCCGGCGTTCGGGTCCCAGCCACCGAAGACGTTCGTCGTCGCGTCGCGGACGGCCGCGAGCCCGTAGATCCCCGTGACGTCGGCGGTCAGCTGATGCGCGTGTCGTTTGAGCTGCAGGTGCGTGTTCGCCGAGAGCGCGAACGTGCGCGTGTTGCCGGTGTTCAGCGTGCCGCCGAGCGCGATGGTCCAGTTCGACTTGTCAGGGTCCTCGCGCGGCGTGAGCGTCGCTTGGGCGACCGCCGTCGGGGGCGGCGTTTGGGCCCGGGCGGAGGGCGCGGTGAGGCCCAAGCCCGACAGAATCAGCGCAGCGAGGCCGGCAATACGGCAACTTCCGAGGCGGTTCCGCGTCTCCATGTTTTCGCAAGTGTGCGCATTTCTCGCTTTGACAAGCTCGTCTCGTGTCGTCTCGTCTCGGCCGTGCGGGTCGTCGTCTCGACGGGCTTCGCCGCGCGTGTTCGACTCGCGCGCATGGCACGCGCCCGATTTCAGATCTCCCCCGCGCCTTCGCTCGTTCTCGTCGCGCTCGCCGTCGCCGCGCTGAGTTGCGCCGGCGCGGGCGCCGAGCGTCGCTGCCCTGCGCCGCTCCTCGTCGCCGCGCCTGTGCCCGCCGCCGTCGTCGTCGCGCCGCCGAGCGCGCCCGCGCCTCGCTCCGTGCACGAGCGCGCGTTTCTCTCGACGTTTCGCTACACGCCCGACGACGTCGTGGTCGCGCACGGGCGGGACGGGATGGTCGCGACCACGGACCGCGTCGCGAGCGAGGTCGGCGTCGAGATGCTGCGCCGCGGGGGCAACGCCTTCGACGCGGTCGTCGCGGTGCACTTCGCGCTCGCCGTCGTGAACCCCGAGGCCGGCAACCTCGGGGGCGGCGGCTTCCTCGTCGCGCGCACGGGCGAGGGCGTGACCTCGACCCTCGACTTCCGCGAGACGGCGCCCGCCGCGGCGACGCGCGATATGTTCCTCGGACCCGACGGGCGCGTCGTGCCGGGCTCGGCGTTCGGGCATCGCGCGGCGGGCGTGCCGGGCAGCGTGATGGGGATGTGGGAGCTGCACCGCGCGCACGGCTCGCTGCCGTGGCGCGACCTGCTCGAGCCGGCGATCGCGCTCGCCGAGCACTTCGTCGTGCACGAGCGGCTCGCGTTCTCGTTCGCGCGCGTCGGGCTCTCCGTCTTGACCGCCTATCCGCAGACCGCGCGCATCTTCGCGCCGCGCGGGCAGCTCCTGCGCGTCGGCGATGCGCTCGAGCAGCGCGACCTCGCGCAGACGCTCGCGCGCATTCGCGACCTCGGCGCCGAGGGCTTCTATCGCGGCCGCACCGCGCAGCTGATCGCGCGCGAGATGACCCGCGGACACGGCCTGATCACCGAGGCGGACCTCGCCGGCTACACCGCCGTTTGGCGCGAGCCGGTGCGCGTGCGCGCGCACGGATATGTCGTCGAGAGCATGGCCCCGCCCTCGTCGGGCGGCGTGACCATCGGCGAGGTCCTGAGCCTGCTCGAGCCCTATCACACCGAGTCGCTCGGCTATCACTCCGCCGCGCACGCGCACCTCTTCGCCGAGGCCTCGCGGCGCGCCTTCGCGGACCGCAACGCGCTCCTCGGGGACCCGGCGTTCGTCGAGGTGCCGACCAGCAGGCTGCTCTCCGACGCGTACCTCGACGCGCGTCGCGCGACCATCGATCTCGCCCACGCTTCACGCTCGAGCGACGTGCCAGCCGGCTTGCCCGTCCCCGGCGTCGTGAGCGCCGCGCCCGAGGGGACGAACACGACGCACTACTCGATCGTCGATGGGCACGGCAACGCCGTCGGCGTGACGACGACGATCAACGCGCTCTACGGCGGGCGCGTCGTCGTCGAGGGCGCGGGCTTTCTGCTCAACGACGAGATGGACGACTTCACCTCGGCGCCCGGGCGCCCGAACCTGGTCGGGCTCGTGATGGGCGAGGCGAACGCCATCGCGCCGCGCAAGCGCATGCTCTCGTCCATGGCGCCGACCATCGTCAGCGACGCCTCGACGGGGCACGTCCGCATCGTGCTCGGCAGCCCCGGGGGCGCGACGATCATCAGCACGGTCG
>CAIUAC010000621.1 GCA_903896985.1 uncultured Sandaracinus sp. | reverse complement strand
GAGGTCGGCGCGCAGCGCGGGCCGTGCGTCGAGCGAGCGCGCCGCGGGCGCCAGCCCGAGCAGCACCGTCACGAGCGTCGCGACGGGCACCGCTTCGGCCCCGCGCGCCGTCCCCGGCTCCGCGCGCAGCGCCGACTCGGTCAGCGCGCTGAGCACCTCCGCGGCGCGCTCATCGAGCAGCGCGTGCGAGGTCCAGAGCGCCCCGAGCGCGCGGGCCACCCGCGGCGCGTCGTAGCGCGCGATGCTCTCGATGTCCGAGCTCAGCAGCCCGAGCGCCGCGTCGCGGTTGGCGGGGTGCGCCTCGGCTTCCGCGCCGCCTGCGGCGAGCGCCCACGCGGTCCACTCCGGATCATCGACGGACACGGCCGAGAACACCGCGTCGCCCGTCGACACGCTCACCGTCGGCGCGCCTCGCGGCGTCGCGCGCGCTGGCACCTCGAGCGTCGTCGTCGCCGTGTTGCGCCCGAGCGCCTCGCTCGAGTCACGCAGCCGTCGCGTGTCCGCGAGCACCGTCAGCGGTCGCTCCACCGCGTCGACCGGGGCGCCGCCCTCGCGGCTCACGCTCACCATCACGACGCCCTCGCCGGGATGCTCGAGCGCTAGCTCCACGGGTGACTCGATCGCGTCTCCCGCGGGCACCTCGAGCGCGCCGCTCTCGACCGTGCCCCCACCGAGGGACGCGCTCAGCTCCGCCGACGCGCGACCGCGGAGCGCAGCGCTCGTGCGATTGCCGACGCGCACCGGCAGCCGCACGCGGTCGCCGACCACGCCGAACTGCGGCACCGGCGCGTCGACGACGACGTCCTGATCGACGCGCAGGTCGATCGCCTCCGACCACGTCCAGCCCGCCTCGTCCCAGACCACCGCCTCGACGCGGTAGCTCGTCACAGCGTCCGCGAGCGGCAGCGGCACGACCGTCGAGCCGGACGCGTCGAGCGGCACGTCCCCGAGGAAGGCGAGCGTCGCCGGGAAGCGCCTCCGCACGAGCATCGAGAGCCTGCCGCGCCCGCCGCCCGCCATCACGCTCGCTGAGCCCGAGCGGACGGACGGCGCGCCTGCGCTGCGCCCCATGAGGCCGGCGCCCCCGCGCCCATAGCCGCTGCCGTAGCCCCCGCCGCCTGCGCCGTGTCCCATGGTGCCGAGGCTGCCGAGGCCGATGGTGCCCTCGCCCGTCCCTCCGCCGCCGAGCCCCGTGCCGAAGAACTCGCTCGCGCCCGCCGCCGCAGCGTCCCCTCGAGCCTCCTCGCGCGCGGCGTCATCGAGGCGCGCATACGCGAGCGCGATCGCCGTCAGCACCGCGGCGCCCGGGGCGAGCGCGGCGAGCGAGGCCATCAGCGCGTCCTCTCCCGAGGTGACCGAATACGGCGTTCCTGCGGTGACCGCGCGCGCGAACGGATCTCGCACATCGTCGGCATTTCCCAGCACGCCGTCCGGTCCAGGCGAGGCCAGCTCCCAGTCCGCGGCGGCGACTCCGAGGGCGATCGCCGGACGCGCCGAGCGCCGCATCGCGAAGTGTCCGCCCCACGGATCGCGGAGCTGCGCCGCCTCGATGACGCCCCGCTGCGCCATCCGCGAGAGCCAGCGATCGGCGGGCTCGCCCGGCGCCGCGCGCACGGCGCCCTCGTTGTCCGCGCCCGGGTCGAGGTACGCCGCGAGCGACGCGAGCAGCCGCACCAGCCGCCGCCGCGCGACGCGCCGCGCGACGCTCTCGAACGTGAAGCTCGGGTCGACCTCCGTCAGCATCGACGCCTTCGCGACCCCGCCGCCGAGCGTCACCGCCTCGTCGCCGAGCACGTTCTCGAGCAAGTCCTCGCGGAACCGCCGCGCGCGCCCGCTGCCCGTCACGACCGCGTCGAGCGGGTCGCTCGAGCCGCCTGCGTCGCCGTCCGCGCCTTCCCCATCCCCTGCACCGTCCGCGTCGCCGTCCCCCGCGCCGCTGACGAGCGCCTCTTCGAGCGCGTTCTCGGCGGCCATCATCATCGGGCCCACACCGCGCCGCGCGAGCTCCACCGCCTGCGCCTGCGGATCGCGCAGATCGCCGCGCTCTCTCGCGGCTTCGACCTCGCCGCCCTCTTGGTCGGGCTGCCCGAGCGCGTCGAGCAGCGGACGCGAGGTGTTCGGCTCGGGGTCCGCGCTCGTGCCCGCCGCGAGCGCGGCGCGCAGCAGGCGCTCAGCGCCCGGCTCGGCGGGATCGAGCAGCGCGCGATCGAACTCCGCGTCGAGGAAGGTGCGCCGAAACGCCTGCTCCCCCGCGTGCGCCGCGAGATCGCGCGCGAGCACCGCGACCCAGCCGCGCGGCGCGCCCGCCGTCGTGTGCACGGTGAGGCGCGCTTCGCCCCGCACCGGGTAGAGGTCACGGTCGAGCGAGAGCGTGACGAACGAAGGCTTCGCCGGACGCACGAGCACCCAGTCCACGCCGCCCGCGCCCTCCGCCGCGCCGGGCACGTCGAGCGGACGCGCGCGCACCTGCATCGGCCCGCGGCGCCCCGCCGGCAGGTCGAGCGTCACGCGCGTCTCGCGCGGCCCGAGGATGCGCGAGCTGAGCACCTCGCCCGGACCGCCGAGCCACGAGGTCAGCTCCACGACCACGGGCTGCTGCGCGACGCTCGGTCGGCGCTGAATGACGACCTCGAGCCGCTCGCCGGGCGACACCGCCGGACGTGACGCGCGCACGGCGACGAGCGTCTGCCGCGCGACCGCGAGACACAGCCTCGCCACGCGCGGCACCTCGCCCTCCACCGTGACGTCGAGGCTCGTCGCGACCGAGCCAGTGCACGCCGTCGCGCCCTCGTGCATCGACGCCGCGCCCGCAGGCAGCCGCACCGGCACCGCGAGCAGGCCGTGCGCGTCGGTCGTCCCTCGGAAGCTGCCTCCGCGCACCGCCGGCCCCGCGACCGTGACCGACTCCGGCGTGTGCGGCGGATTCCCCGCCGCGTCGAGGAGCGAGACCCAGAGCTCCTGATCGACCTCGGGCACGATGCCCCCCGCCGGCACGGTCGCGCTGATCTCCAGCGTCTGCGGCTGCGCGATCGCGAACCCGCTCGTCAGCGCGCGCGAGCCGTTCCCCGGATGCGTCACGCTGCCGTGCACCGCGATCCACCCCGTCGTATCCGGCAAGAACGCCGGCGCTCGGAGGCCGATCCGCGCGACGCCGTCCGCGTCCGTCGTGCCGTGCACCCGCGTCGAGCCTCCGACCTCGAGGTTGACCTCCGCGCCCCGCACCGGCGCGCCGCTCGCCGTCCGCACGCGCACCGTGATCGTCACGGGCGCCTCGGGCGCGGGCGCGTCCGGCGTGATCTCGATGTCCGCGAGCAAGCGCTCCTGCGAGCGGAGCCCGACGCGGAACGAGAAGTCGCGCGTGACCTCGAGGGCGGTCCCCGCATGGAGCTTCACCTGCCCATAGCGCTCTCCCTCGCCCGCGGACTCGGGGATGTCGAACGTCGCGACGACGACGCCGGACGCGGCCGTCTCGAGGTCCCGCTCTGCCGCGACGAGACCCGTGATGCCGATGTGCGTCGCGACGCCCACGAGCGGCGCGCGCGAGGTCGCGTCGAGCGCACGCACCCACACGCGCACGGTCTCGCCCGGCTCGTAGAGAACGCGGTCCGGGAACACATCGAGCACGAACGGCGCGCGCACCGTGAGCGCGCTCGAGAAGCTGCGCGCGTCGGTGCCGTGCGTCACCTCGAAGTCGACGAGCGAGCTGCCGTGCGCGATCGCGGGGATCGGGACGTCCATCACGAAGCGCCCATCGGCGCCCGCGGTGACCTCCGTGTAGGGCTGCGCGGCGACGTCGGCGGCGTCCGTCGCGTAGCGCGCGCGCACCTTCGCGCCCGGCAGCGCGACGAGCGTCGCGAGCCCGCGCACCTCGTACGCCGTCCCGCGGAAGTGCGCCGTGCGGCCGAGCAGCGCCTCCTGCGGCCCTGACAGCATCAGCTCGAGCCCGCTGCTCCGTGGGGCCGCGCGCGCGGGGCGAGCCTGCGCCGAGGCGTGCGCGGCGAGCGCGAGCAGCGCGGCTCCGACGACGAGCGAGGCGCGCAGCGAGGCGCGCAGCGAGGTTTGGACACGTTCCATGGCGCGGGTCGACACCGCGCAGCCGCCGAGGTTCCCGCTCATGCGCGGCAGCATCGTCCGGGAGTGCCGCGCGTGTCGATGCCGACGACCCAGAACGGCGCGCCGAGGCCGCCGCCCCTTGAACGGATGATCCGTGCGCGCTACTCCGCCGCCGACGATGGCCCTCAACGAGTCGCAGCGCGCCGCGGTCGAGCACGATGTCGGTCCGCTGCTCGTCTTGGCAGGCGCCGGCAGCGGCAAGACCCGCGTCATCACGCAGCGCATCGCGCGCATCCTCGAGCGCGGCGTGCGCCCCGAGGCGATCCTCGCGGTCAGCTTCACCAACAAGTCCGCCGGCGAGATGGCTGAGCGCATGACGCCGCTCGTCGGCGAGACCGTCGCCAAGCGCATCGTCCTCTGCACGTTCCACTCCTTCGGCGTGCGCCTGCTCGGCGAGGAGTGGAAGGCGCTCGGCACCGACGGGCGCTTCGTCATCTTCGATCAGGGCGACACGCTCGGCCTCGTGCGCGAGCTGCTGCGCGCCGACGTGAAGTCCGGCGCCGCGCGCAAGCTCGATCCGGGCGCCCTCCTCGCCCGCATCAGCAAGTGGAAGAACGACTTCCTCTCGCCCGAGGAGCTCACCCTCGGCGAGTCCGCGGCGGCCAAAAAAGCAGCGAAAGAGGGCGTCGAATACGACGACGTCGCGCGCGAGATCTATCCCCGCTACGAGAGCGCGCTCCGCGCCATGCACGCGGTCGACTTCGACGATCTCGTCGTCGCGCCCGTGCGCATCCTCCGCGACCGACCCGACCTGCGCGAGAAGTGGCAGACGCGCTTTCGCTATATGTTGGTCGACGAGTTTCAGGACACCTCGCGCTCTCAGCTCGAGCTCGTGCGCCTGCTCGCGAACCCGCTCCGCAACGTCTGCGTCGTCGGCGACGACGACCAATCGATCTACGGCTGGCGAGGCGCGGACGTCGGCAATATCCTCGACTTCGAGACGTATTTCCCTGGCGCGAAGCTCGTCAAGCTCGAGGACAACTACCGCTCGTAAGAGCCGATCCTCGAGGTCGCGAACGCCGCCATCGCGCGCTCGACTCAGCGAAGGCACGGCAAGACGCTGCGCGCCGCTCGCGGCAAGGGCGACAAGGTCCGCCTCTGCGCGCTCGACGACGGCGAGCTCGAGGCGCGCTTCATCGCCGCCGAGATCAAGACGCTCGTCGACGAAGAGAAGCGCCGCTACAAGGACATCGCGATCCTCTATCGCTCGAACCTGCTCGCGCGCCCCGTCGAGGAGGAGCTACGCGCCGCGGGCATCCCGTATCGCCTCTTCGGCGGCACGCAGTTCTTCGATCGCAAAGAGGTCAAGGACGCCGCCGCGTACCTGCGCGTGATCGTCAACCCGCGCGACGAGATCAGCCTGCGCCGCATCGCGAATTATCCGACGCGCGGCATCGGCGACACGACCATCGAGCGCGTCGAGCGCGTC
>CAIUAC010000620.1 GCA_903896985.1 uncultured Sandaracinus sp. | reverse complement strand
TGCCGGTTTCCACCCCCAAGGGACCGCCTGACTTTCAGGATCATGGGACCAGGGAGTCGGTCGTCGCGACCGTCGTGATCATGCGCGCTCACGCGACCAGGTGTCGAGTCTCCCGGAGGCTCGCGTCAGCGGGCCGACGTACGGCGCGTCAGCGCCGTCTTCCGATCAGCGGCTTCTTGTTCGCGGGCGGCGGTGGCGGCGGGTCGTCTTCACGCACCTTGGGCTTGAGCTTGGCGCGGTAGGACTCGCCCTCGACGATGAGATCGTAGGCGGCGTGCGCGAAGCGATCGACAGCACTCTGCCCGAGCAGGACGTCGTCGAAGGTCGCGAGCCACTCGCTCGTGTCGCGGTTGCTCGTGACGAGCGTGGAGGCACGGCCGCTCCGCTCGACGAAGAGCTGGTAGACGTCGCGGCTCTCGTCGCGCGTCATCGGCTCGAGCGCGAAGTCGTCCACGACGAGCAGATCGACCGTGCACAGCTCGGTGAGCAGCGCGTCGCGCGAGTTGTCGAGTCGGCTCTGCTTCAGGCGCCTCAGCATCGCGTCAGCCCGCGTGAAGTGCACGTTGTAGCCGTGCCTGCACGCGATGTGGCCGATCGCGCTCGCGAGAAAGGTCTTCCCCACGCCGACCGGCCCGAGGATCAGCGCGTTCTTCTTCGCCTCGACGAAGCGCAGCGACGCGACCTCCGCGAGCACGCGCTTGTCGTAGCGGACCTTGGCCGTTGGATCCCAGCGCTCGAGCTGCATCGTCGGGTCGAGACCCGCGCGATCGGCGCGTCGCTGCACAGCGCTGCTCTCACGCCGCGAGACCTCGTCCGAGAGCACGAGCAGCAGCGTCTCTTCGACGTTGAGTTCTTGCTTTTCTGCGAGCACGAGCCGCTCCGGCAGCGTCGCGATGATGTGCCCGAGCTTGAGCTTCTTGAGCACGTTCCGGAGGTCGACAGAGATCGTGGGCGACTGCATCACTCCACCTCGTTGCGCGTCGCGAAGAGGTCAGCAGCTCTCGCGAAGCGCGGCGCGCTCGGGAGCCTGCGCACGTTGCCGTTCTCGGCCGCTGCGTCCTCGACGCGGATCGCGTGCTTGAGCATCCGGCCGATGCGCGGCACGTCGATGACGTCGAAGTCGAGCGCGCTCTTGCACACCGCGTCCACGCGCGCGTCGCCGTAGAGATCGCAGAAGCGCACGAGCTCGTAGCCCTGCCGCATCGTCGTCCACGGCAGCGGCCCGCCGAGCAGGCGCGTCGCGTAGCGCCCGACGTGCTCCCCGCGCTTCTGCGCTCGCGCGAGCAGCTGATCCACGCTGCGCATCGCATACGGAGCGACGCCGCTCGGATAGTCGTTCGGGTCAGTCGACCGCTTGCCGACGGCGACGCGCGGATGCGTCTTGATGAGCTCAGTGCCCCAGTAGACGAGCACGATGCGACGGTCGGCGCGCACGCGTACTTCGCGGCCGATGTACTTCGTCGGGACCGAGTAGAGCGACTTGAGCACCTGGATGTGGTGGTCGGGATGCACCTTCGCTTTGCCCCAGTGCGGCACATCGAAGCGCGCGGTCGGCGCGGGCGACAAGAGGGCTAGCTCCTGCTGCTCGAAGAGCTCTCGCGGTCGCGCGCGCGTCGTGCCGTGCACACGCATACCAGCGATCTCGCGACACCAGTGCTTCGCGCTCGCGCGCGCCTCTTCGAGCGAGCCAAAGCGCTCTCCCGCCCACCAGCTCTCGCGCACGTACGCGACCTGATTCTCGACGCGACCCTTGTCCTTCGGCCGCCGCACGCGCGCAGCATCGACGAAGAGCCCGCGCGCTTGGACGTAGTCCGCGAAGGCCGGCACGATGAGCGGCTCGAGCGGGTCGGCCTTCTGCACCATCGACGACGCATTGTCGGGCAGGATGCGCTGGAGCACGCCGCCGAAGAAGCGCCACGCCTCGTCGAGCCCCTCGCACACCGCCTCCGTCGTCTGCGCGTACGTCGGCCACACGAACTGGTAGCGGCTGAAGTTCAGCGTGACGACGAGCACGTGCAGCTTGCGCACCTCGCCGGTCTCCGCGTCGATCAGCTCGCCCATCAGCCCGAAGTCCACCTGCGCCTCTTCGCCCGGCGGCGCGTCCACGATGCGCACCGTCGGCTTCACCTGGCCGAAGCCGAGCTCGTCCATCGCGTACCGGCGTAGCGTCGCGTAGCTCACCTCGACGCCGTGATCGCGTGCGAGCAGCGTCGCGATCTTCGTCAGCCGCAGCGGCCGCTTCTCGCTGAGCCACGCCACGATGCGCTCGCGATGCGCGCCGAGCGTCGCCCGCTCTGGGCTCAGCTCCGTCCCCGGCCGCGCCTGCACGCACTGCGCGATCGCGTGCACCAGCGCGTCGTCGAGCACCGCGTCCGCGCCGACCTCGAGCGCCTTGAGCGCCTCGGCGTACCTGCGCACCGTCTTCCGATCGAGTCCCGTCTCCCGCGCGATCTCGCGCAGCCCCTGCCGTGCCTGACAGCGCCGCGCCACTTCCTTCACTTCGATCATGGTCAGCTCCCGAAAGCTCAATGGGACCTCCTGTGCGACGCCCTCGTCGGCGGCAGCAGGCTCCTCTGGTTGGCGTTCGGTCGCGACGACCTCGGACCTCGGACACGGGGTGGTCCCATGACCCTGAAAATCGGGTGGTCCCATGACCCTGAAAATCCAGAGCCACGCCCCCGCGAGGGGTGGTCCCTTCACCCTGAAAATCAGGTGGTCCCTTCAGGCTGAAAATCTCAGCCCGAAGGTGGTCCCTTCAAGGTGAAAACTGGCAAACCGCCCTGCGTGACCGCGCATGCCGCGCGAGACGCCCTGCGTGACCGCGCCGGCCGGGTGACGCGCGCGACGGCCGTGGCGGAGCGCTCGCGAAGCTCCGCGCACCGAAGATCGCGCGCCACGTGCGGGTGTCGCTCGCCGACCGCACTGTCGCAGCTGCGCTCGTCGCCCGGCCGTCACAATCGGAGGCGATGGCTGACTTCGCGCGAGGTCAATATACGGCGCGGTGCCGTCGGCGCTGTTGTCGGCCTGGTCGCCGCCGATGCCCGCCGCGTTCGAGGTCTCTCCCCATGCGCCCACGCCGAGCCGCGTCCCGTCCGACGAGAGCGACCCTGAAGTGCCGAAAAAGATCGTTCATCGCCGCGTTCGACGCCTTGACGTACGCCTCTTGAGCCCACGTCGTCCCGGTGCGCAAAAAGACGTACACCGCGCCTCGGTCCTGCGCCTCGCCGACTCGCCGCCCGAAAGCCCTGCGGCCGACTTTGTGATTGCCCTGCGTGTATACGACGAGCGCCTCGACGAGACGGGCCGCGCTCGGCCGGTCGGCGCGCCGATGCGCATGTCGCCCGGGGCCGAGAGCACCGCGAAAGGCGTACGAATTAGCGCGCAGCGTCAACGCAACTCAACCGCCGCGTCCCGACGGACCGTCTCCGCAAGTCGCTCGTTGGTCTCGGCGGGGCGCGGCACCGCTATCAGCTAACCGGTGCGCGGATTTCGGAAGACGCTGTGCGACCCGCCCTCGCGGGCGTTGACGAGACGGAAACGATGCTCGGCGACCGGTGACGACGCTGAGCAGAGCGCTCGCTTGCAGCTCAACCTGGGTCAGGTCGCCGTCATCACGGCTTGAGATGCGCGGAGGGTCTGGGGCGCGCGCTCGACGCAGCGCGACCCGGTACGCGCTGCGGGAGGCGCGGCACGACGGCGACGCCTGGGTGACGTGCTCGGCGGACGGGGCCCGTCCCCTCGCGGCGCGACGCGGGATGTTGGCCGAACGACCCAGCCAGCAATTCACTGAGGTCGAGTATCCTCTGGGCAATGTCCAGTCAGCCCGCGACGACGTGGACGCACAGCCTCCGAATCCGCGCAGCGCTCCTCTCGTTGTCGCTCCTTGGCTGCGGCCCCGTCGACGCGCCCATCCCCCCCCTGCACCGCCTGGGCCACCCGTCGCGTTCGACGCGTTCGCCTCGCTCGTTGATCCGCTCGCTCCGGCCCGCTGGCTGCCGGGGCGCTCGTTCCTCGCATCGAGCCGCGCGCCTGAACCCCCAGACGGCTTCGAGAACCGCGACTGGAGCCACTTCGCCGCCCGCGATGGAGACGCCGAGGTGCTGCTCGACGTGGCGGGCGTCGGCGTGCTCACGCGCTTCTGGGCCACCGGCAGAGCAGGCGCTGGTACCGGCGATCCGGCCATCGACTTGGTCGATCCGCACGGAGATGTACGAGTGGAACGTGCTCGAGGGCGACCACGAGCTCCGCTGCGATGACGACTGGCGGCTCGGCACAGGCGCCGAGGACTTCTTCGGCGGCGCGTATTACTTCTGGCGCGGTCCCTTCGCGCGAGCAACGACCGGCGCGTGAGGCTGCGAGCCGGGGAACGGTACCGGCGAATGAGCGAACGCTCGCCACGCGGCTGCGTAGCGGAGTGCGGGCGGCGTGTATCCGACT
>CAIUAC010000619.1 GCA_903896985.1 uncultured Sandaracinus sp. | reverse complement strand
GCGGTCAACGTCGCGGCGCTCCCCGGCGAGCTGCTCGAGTCGGAGCTGTTCGGGCACGGCAAGGGCGCGTTCACCGGGGCGACGACGGCGCGCCGCGGGCTCTTCGAGGCGGCCGACGGGGGCACGCTCTTCCTCGACGAGATCGGCGAGATGCCGCTCCCGCTGCAGGCGAAGCTGCTGCGCGCGCTGCAGGACGGCGAGCTGCGGCGGGTCGGCGAGAGCCGGACGTTCTCGGTCGATGTGCGCATCGTCTGCGCGACGCACCGCGACCTCGCGCAGCGGGTCCGCGAGGGCAGCTTCCGCGAGGACCTCTTCTATCGGCTGAAGGTGCTGACGCTCGAGATGCCGCCGCTGCGCGTGCGGCACGACGATATCCTGCCGCTCGCCTGCCATTTCCTCGCGGAGGAGGCGACCTCGGCGCGCTGCTTCACCGCCGCCGCCAAGCAGCGCCTGCTGCGCTACGCCTGGCCGGGCAACGTCCGGGAGCTACAGAACGCGGTCAAGCACGGCGCCGCCCTCGCGACCCGCGCGGAGGTCGACGACGACGACCTGCCCGACGACCTGAAGCGCGCGCCCACCCGAGACGAAGCCGCGCTCGCCGCGCCGGTGCCCGCAGGCCTCAAGACGCTCGCGCAGGTCGAGCGCGAGCACGTGCTCCACGTGCTCGACGCGTGCGCGGGCTCGCAGGCGGAGGCCTCGCGCGTCCTCGGCGTCGCGCGCAACACGCTCTGGCGCAAGCTGCGCGCGTACGCCTGAGCGCGGCCGCCGTCGTCGCTCGACTCAGCTCGACGCAGGTCGCCTCAGCTCAGCTCCACAGCCACGCGGCCGGCACAGCGTGCAGGTTCTCGCCGAACGGGACGAGCTCCGCGCCGCCATAGAGCACGACGCCACGATGGAACTTCGACCCCGCGAGCGCCGCGAGCGCGCGCAGCCCGCCGAGGTCGCTCGGGCCGACGGCGGACGCGGCCTTCACCTCGACGCCGACGACCCGCCCCTGCGGCCCCTCGAGCACCAGGTCCACCTCTTGGCCCGCGTGCGAGCGGAGGTGCAGGAGGCGCGCGCGCACCGACGACGCGCTCAGCTGCTTGCGTAGCTCGGTCTGCAGGAACGTCTCGAAGATCGGCCCGCGCGCTGACGACGCGCGCAGCTCAGCGGCGGACGTGAGGTCGAGGAGGTGGCACGCGAGGCCCGCGTCCGCGAAGTGCATTCGCGGCGCCTTCGCCAGGCGCTTGCCCGTGTTGACGAACCACGCCGGGACCGGCGCGACGAGGAAGAGCGTCTCGAGCAGCGAGAGATACCGGCGCAGCGTCGAGTGCGGGATGCCGAGCGTGCGCCCGAGGTCTGCCTCGTTGAGCAGCCCGGTCACGCGCGAGGCGAGCAGCGTGAGCAGCCGTGGGAGCTGCACGAGCCCCTCGACGTCGGCCACGTCGCGCACGTCGCGCGAGAGGAGCGTCGCGAGGTACGAAGCGAACCACGCAGTCCGCCGCGCGGAGGTGCGCCCGCGCGGCTCCGGGTAGCCGGACGCGACCGCGCGAGCCTCCCAGCCCTCGCCGTGCGCCTTTCGCGCCTTCGGCGGCCCGGCCGCGAAGAGCCGCTCGATGGCGTCGCCCGCGCGCCCGTCGACCTCCGCCTCGGCGAGCGGCCAGAGCGTGTGCACGTCGATGCGGCCCGTGAGCGCGTCGGCCACGCGGGGCAGCGACAGCACGTTCGCGGAGCCCGTCAGCAGGAATCGCCCCGGCCGCCGGTCGCGGTCCACGCTCGCCTTGATCGCGAGCAGCAGCTCCGGCGCGCGCTGCACCTCGTCGAGCGCGACCTCGCCGTCGAGCCCCGCGATGAAGCCCGCCGCGTCCGCGCGGGCGGCCGCCAGCACCTGCGCGTCATCGAGCGTCAGCAGGCGCCGACTCGTGCCCTCGGAGAGCATCGAGACGAGCGTGCTCTTGCCCGCTTGTCGCGGCCCGACGACGAGGACGACCGGCGTGTCGGACAGCGCGTCCCGAACTCGAGGCTCGATCAGGCGACGATGCATGGTGGAAAATCTGCCACGCACTGGCAGATATTCCACCAGCAGGTGGCAGATAATCCGTCGCCTCGGCCGCCGTGGCCCCCGCTACCGATGCCGCGGCAGCAGCTTCAGCGCGCGCTTCGCCGCCGGGGTCACGACGTTCTTGCGCACCGTCTTGGCGGCGTACACGACGCCGGACGGCAGCGCGCGGAAGGTCACGTCGACGTGGCCCTCGTCGGTCTCGATCGCGTGGAGCGTGATCAGGCTCGTGATGGCGCCGAGGGCGCGGCGCGCGCGGGAGCGCTCGTCGGCGAGCTGCGGGAGCTTCGCGAGGTCGAGCACGATGCGCTTGCCCTCGGCCTCGATGACCATCGGCGGGATCTTCGGCAGGTGCTTGACGAGCGTGCCGGGGTTCGAGATGTCGAGCGCGCCCGAGCGCACGAGGAACGCGACGGGCGACTCCTCGCCGCCGACGACGCGCAGGCGCGTGTCTTCGAGGCGAAGCTCGATGCGCATCTCGGTCTCGTTGATGCGCATGCGCTCGATGTAGATGGTCGAGGTCGCGCGGATCTTCGTCTTCATCTGCTCGAGCGTCGCGCCGATGCGAAAGCCCGGCGGCGCGCTCTCGATCTCGAGGTCCTCGACCTTGCCGCTCTTCGCCGCTTGCTCCGCGAGCCAGCGGAGCGCGTCGAGCGGGAGCCCGAGCCGCAGCCCGAGCGCGCTGCGCACGATGCGCGCCGCCTCGAACGGGTGACTGCGGAGATAACGGGCGGCGGTGTCGAAGAGCGCGCGTCGGTCCATGAGGCGAGCAGGATACATCGGCGGGCCGCCGGCCGATCGCGCAAAGCGCGGCGCGCGGGCTCGTGTAGGGTGTCGGCCGCACAGCGAGGAGGCACGGATGTTCGTCGTCGGAGTCGACGAGAACGGGCTCGGTCCCGTGCTCGGCGCGCTGATCTCCACCGCGGTGACGCTCGAGGTCGAGGCGTACGACCCCGCGCGCCTGCGCACGCTCGGGCTGCGCTCGGGCCTGACCGACAGCAAGAAGAGCGGCGGCTTCGGGCGCATGGCGCTCTGCGAGTCCGTCGCGCTCGCGCTCGTCGAGTCGCTCTCGGGCGAGGGTGACGGCGAGGCGTGCGGCGACGTCGACGCGCTGCTCGAGCGCATCGCCGAGCTTGGGCTCGCGCCGCTCGTCGCGCCGTGCCCGCGCACGACGCGCGCGCAGTGCTGGGGTCATCCCCTCGCGCTGCCGGCGTACGGAGGCAGCGCCGCGCATGGCCGCGCGCTGCTCGCGGCGCTCCGAGATGGCGGCGTCGTGCCGGTGCGGGCGCGGACGGTCGTCTCCTGCGCGGGCGTGCTCAACGCGCAGCTAGAGCGCGGCGTGAACAAGCTCGCCGTCAACCTCGCGGCGTTCGAGCGCCTCGTGCTCGACGCGCGCGCGGCGACGACCGGCGAGCTCCTCGCCGTCTGCGGGATGATCGGCGGCATCCGCAAATACGAAGGCTATTTCAGGCACTTCTTGCTGCCGCTCGCGCGCCCGCCCGAGCGCGGCGTCTGCGCCTACGACGTGCCCGGCGTCGGGCAGGTGCGCTTCGAGATCGACGCCGACGACGGGCATCTGCCCGTCGCGCTCGCGTCGATGGTCGGCAAGTACGTGCGCGAGCTGACGATGGAGCGGCAGTCCCGCTACTACCGCGCGCTCGACCCGACGCTGCCCGAGGCGAGCGGCTATCACGACCCGGTGACCAAGCGCTTCATCGCCGAGAGTGTCTTGTTGCGCAAGCGCCTGCGCATCGTGGACGCGTGCTTCGCGCGGCGGGCGTGAACGGGCGCGCGCGGCGCCCCGCCGCTCGGCTCAGGCGAGGTCGAGCTTGATGTTGTTGCGCTTGAAGAGCTCCTTCATGCCGACCTTGTCGTTCGACTTGATGTAGGCCTCCTTCGCCTCGACGAGGTCGCTCTTGACGAGCTCGATCAGGTGCTCGTTCATCGTCTGCATGCCGAGCGTCTTGCCGGTCTGCATCACGCTGACGAGCTGGAAGGTCTTGCCCTCGCGGATCAGGTTCGAGACGGCGGAGCCGCCGATCAGGACCTCGTACGCGGCGATGCGCCCGCCGCCCTTCTTCTTGCAGAGCACCTGCGAGATCACGCCCTTGATCGACTCGCTCAGCATCGAGCGGATCTGCTCCTGCCGGTCCGCGGGGAACTGATCGATGATGCGGTCGATCGTGCTCGGCGCCGAGGTCGTGTGGAGCGTGCCGAAGACGAGGTGGCCCGTCTCGGCGGTCTCGATCGCGATGGCGATGGTCTCGAGGTCGCGCATCTCGCCGACGAGCACGACGTCCGGGTCCTCGCGGAGCGCGGCGCGCAGGCCCGACTTGAAGCTCGCGGTGTGCGTGCCGATCTCGCGCTGGTTGACGAGGCACTTCTTGTTCTCGTGCACGAACTCGATCGGGTCCTCGATCGTCAGGATGTGGTCCTGTCGGTTGGAGTTCACGTAGTCGATCAGCGTCGCGAGCGTGGTCGACTTGCCGGAGCCCGTCGGCCCGGTCGCGAGCACGAGGCCCTTCGAGAGCCAGCAGAGGTCGAGCACCTGCTTGGGGATGCCGAGCTTCTCCGGCGAGAGGATCTCGAACGGGATCTGGCGAAAGACCGCGCCCATCCCCTTGCGGTCGATGAAGTAGTTCACGCGAAAGCGCGCGACGTTGGCGATGGTGTGCGCGAAGTCGGCGTCGTTGGTGGTCTCGAACGCCGTCGCCGCCCGGGGGCTCGCGATGGGCAAGAGGAGCGCGCGGAGCGCGGCGTCGTCGAGCGGGCCCGCGTCGGGCTCGAGGGGCTGCATCTCGCCGTGCAAGCGCACGAGCGCGGGCTGGTCCGAGGAGAGATGCAGGTCGCTCGCGCCGACCTTCACCATCAGGCGCAGGTAGCGGTTGATCGCCGGCTCACCGGGCGCGAGGCTGACCCTCGACGAGGAGCGGCGCCTGTGTGAGCTGGCCGCGGCGGGCACGGCGGCGGGCGTCTCCGCCGGAGCGGCGGGCGGGCGTGCGGAGTGTCGGCGCGGCGTGGCGGGGGGAGGGGGCAACGCCACGTCGGCGGCGACGGCTGCGCTCGCGGGGCTGACGGTCACGGTCCAGCTGCCGGCGTTCAACGCCTCGACGACGACATGCACGTCTGTGCCGTCGTCGGTCTTGTGCTCGAACTCTGCGCGCCCGGTGCGCATCAGCGCGGCCATCGCGTCGCGGGGGCCGACCTCCTGGACCAGCTGCGCGAGATCGTTGTGCGCGACGACGCTGTTGGAGTGCCGATCCCCCGAGGGAAAGCGGAACTTCACGGGCTGACCGCTCGCGAGCACGAGGTGCGTCGCGTGGTGTTTCACGAGGTGCTGAACGTACATATCGAGGCGCGCCATGCGCGCGAGGATAGCTGAGCTGCGTGGTATGTGTGGGCCGTGCAAACCATCCCCTCGAACTGGCTCCCGCCGCGCTGGGTGCTCGCCGCGCTGTTCGTCGTCGGGCTCGGCTGGCTCTTCTACGCGCTGCGCGGGGTGCTGACGCCGCTCTTCGCCGCGTTCCTCATCGCGTACGTGCTCGACCCCGTCGTCGACAAGCTCGAGGCGCGGAAGATCAACCGCGTCGTCGCGATCATGCTCTTACTCGCGGGGCTGCTCGGCGTGATCGCGCTCTTCGTCGTGCTCGTGCTGCCGGGCGTCGTGCGCGACCTCGCGGGCTTCGTGCGGGAGCTTCCGCAGCAGGCGAGCGCGGGGCTCGAGCGCGCGCGGCCGTGGCTCGCGCGCTACGGAGTGCAGATCCCGCACTCGGTCGCCGAGGCGCTCACGCAATATCAGGTGGACGCGCAGGACGTCGCGCGGCGCGCGATCGCCCCGGCGGGCGCCGTGTTGCGCTGGGTCGTCGGCGGCACCTCCTCGCTGATCGGGATGCTCGGCACGCTGTTCGTCGTGCCGGTGGTGTCGTTCTATCTGCTCTACGACTTCGACCGGATGCGCGAGAGGGCGAAGGATCTCGTGCCGGTGCAGTGGCGCGCGCCGGTGTTCGAGATCGCGCGCGAGATCGATCAGACGCTCGGGCACTTCGTGCGTGGGCAGGTGATGGTGATGGCGATCCTCGGCGTGCTCTACGCCGCGGCGTACTCGGCGCTCGGCGTGCGGCTCGCGATCCCGATCGGCATCGTCGCGGGGCTGATCGCGTTCATCCCGTACGTCGGCGGCGCGACGGCGCTGCTCTCGGCGCTGCTGCTCTCGCTGATCGACTTCACCGGCTGGGACAAGGTCATCGGCGTGCTCGCGGCGTACGCGGTGATTCAGCTGCTCGACGGCTTCGTGATCACGCCGCGCGTCGTCGGAGAGAAGGTCGGGCTCTCGCCGCTCTCGGTGCTGATCGCGCTGCTCGTCGGCGCGGAGCTGTTCGGCTTCCTCGGCGTGCTCTTGGCGCTGCCGAGCGCGGCGGTGCTGAAGATCTTCCTGGTGCGCGGCGTGAAGGCGTATCGGGAGTCGAAGGTGTACGCGGGGGAAGAGGCGGAGGTGGGCGAGGAGGACGCGGGGGCGGGGCCGGCCGTGGCGGCGGCGGCTGCGGCAGCGGCGCCTGTGCCTGCGACTGCGACGGCGGCGGTGCCTGTGCCTGTGCCTGCGACTGCGGCGGCGGTGCCTGCGACGGCGACTGCGGCGGCGGTGCCTGCGACGGCGACTGCGGCGGCGGTG
>CAIUAC010000618.1 GCA_903896985.1 uncultured Sandaracinus sp. | reverse complement strand
CCCTGATAGTCGACGCGGTACGCGAGCACGCCGCCCGGGTGATTGCCCGCCGCGGTGCGGATGTGCACGCCCGGCGCGATCTCCGTGGACTCCCCCGCGTCGAGGTCGTGGAACGCGAGCTTGCTGCCGAGCTCCCCGAGCTTCACCGGGAAGTTCGGGTTCTCCATCTGCCCGGCGAGCGCGGTCTCCACGGTGCCGACGATGTTCTTGCCGCCGTACATGTGGATCTCGTTGCCCTTCGCGAACGCGGGCGCGAAGAACGGAAATCCCTGGATGTGGTCCCAGTGCACGTGGCTGAAGAACAGATGCACGACGAGCGGCATCTCCTTCGCGAGCTTCTGCCCGAGCATGCGCAGCCCGGTGCCCCCATCGAAGATGAGCACGGTCTTGCCGCAGCGGACCTCCACGCAGCTGGTGTTGCCGCCGATGCCCGCGGTATCCGGGCCTGGCACGGGAATGCTGCCTCGCACTCCCCAGAACGTCGCCCGGAACATTCAGTCCTCCATGGGCGCCCACCGGCAGGCGCCTCGTTAGGCTGGCAGCATAACGTAGATTCTGCGCGACTCGTCAAATCCTGCGCGTCTCGTGCTACCACCCGCCGGTGCCGAAGGCCGCGACGAGCCACGCCCGCCGGGTGATCCGACCTGCCCCCGAGGCGGACCGCGTGCAGCCGAAGCGGCTCGCCGCGGTGGCCGTCGTGTGCTTCGCGCTCGGCGTCGGCGCGGTCGTGTGGAACGCCGGCGGCGAGCGCCTGGTGACGCCCGCGCCCGTGCCTGCGGGGCACGCAGCGCAGGCAGAGCCGACGGGGGCACCCCTGAGCGACTCTCCCGCCGAGGCTGACGCGCCCGCAGCGGCCGACTCGAACGGCGACGCCCCGGACACCGACGCCCCCGCGGGCGCCGCCCCGGACACCGACGCCCCCGCGGGCGCCGCCCCGGACACCGACGCCCCCGCGGGCGACGCGCCTGGCACCGACGCGGCGGACGCCCCGGCGTTCATCCTCGCCGAGGGCGACGCCGGCGCCGCGCTCGTCGCGGGCTTCGAGGTGCCGGACGCGGGCGCCGACTTGCCCTCGGCCTTGCCCTTCGACGGCGCGCGCCGCGTCGAGCGGGGCCGCGTAGCGTATCTGCGCTGCGAGGGCGTCCCGCAGCGCCCCGGCCCGTACCCGTGCCCGCGCGACGAGGCCCTCGAGAACGCCGTGTGGACCGTGCTCGAGACGCTCCCGCGCTGCGCCGACGCGCCGCCCGGCCTCGGCGAGAGCGATGTGCGCGTCGAGGTCGTGCCGGGCACGCCCACCGACGTGAAGCTGCGCGCGCCCCGCCCGAACGTGCCGCGCCTCGACGGTCCGGCGATCCTGCGCTGCGCCGCGGGCCCCGTCTCGCACCTCGCGACGACGACCGGCTCGACGAAGCTCGTCCTCTCGTTCCGCTTCACGCTCGTCGACGCCGCGCAGCCGCGCGCCCGCTGAGCCTACGGGAACAGCTCGCCCGTCTGCGCCTCGACGCGCGGCACATGGCAGCGCCGACAGCGCGCCTCGTAGCTCTCTGCCGCCCCGACGACGACCCGCGCGCCCGTCGCGACGAGCCGCTGCGAGCGCCCAGCGGGAGCCCCGCAGCGCGCGCAGATCGCGAGCGCCTTGGTGACGTACTCCGCGACCGAGAGCAGCGCCGGCATCGGCTCGAACGGCTTGCCCGTGTAGTCCTGATCGAGCCCCGCGACGATCACGCGCGCGCCACCCGCCGCGAGCCGCTCACAGACCTCGACGATCCCCGCGTCGAAGAACTGCACCTCGTCGATCCCGACGACGCGCGTCTCCGGCAGCACCGCGCGCGCGATCTCCGCGCTCGTGCCCGCGACGACCGCGTCGAACGCGAGCTGCGAGTGCGAGACGATGCGCGTCGCGTCGTAGCGATCGTCGATGCGCGGCTTGAAGACCTGCAGCGGCTGTCGCGCGATCTCGGCGCGGCGCACACGGCGGATCAGCTCCTCGCTCTTGCCGCTGAACATCGGGCCGCAGATGACCTCGAGCCAGCCCGTCTCTCCGTGGGTGATGTGCACCGCCGGAGGGTGCGGCCAAAAGGACCCCGGGAGCAACGTCACTTTTGCTGGCATTTTCCTCCGCCGTCCCGCGTTGGTGAAACGCGAAACTCCCTGTGGCGGCCGGCGGGCGCGTGCTACGTTTGGCCACGTGGAAGTCGTGCTGCGCAAGGTCGGGCGCAAGCCAGGACGGGCCGTCGTAGGCCGGCTCCTGCGCGCCCCGCGCAAGGGCAGCGTCGTCGTCATCGAGTTCGCCGATGGCCTGCACGAGTACGTCACGACGCCCGTGAAGCGCATCCTCCGCTTGGCCGGCCGCGAGGTGTACTACCTCCAGACCGCCAACAGCCGCTATCGCCTCGAGGTCCGCTCGGACGAAGCCGCGCTG
The DNA here is from genome assembly GCA_903896985.1 of uncultured Sandaracinus sp. Classification (GTDB taxonomy): domain Bacteria; phylum Myxococcota_A; class Polyangia; order Polyangiales; family JADJQN01; genus CAIUAC01. The sequence continues at coordinate 127 of CAIUAC010000618.1, read as the reverse complement.
CTCGAAGCCGCGCGTTAGCTAGCGCGGGTCCGACCCAATAGTTTGCTAGTCAGCGCGGGTCGAGCGTCCCGAGCTTCTCGACGAGGTCTCCGAGCAAGCGTTGCAGGCGCTTGAAGTCGCCGCGCTT
>CAIUAC010000617.1 GCA_903896985.1 uncultured Sandaracinus sp. | reverse complement strand
GACGCGCTCGGTGCCCCCGTCTCCGGGGCGGAGGTCGCCGTCGGCGCGAGGGGCGACGCGCCCGATTGGACGAAGGCGACGCGCACCGATCCGCAGGGGCGTTTCACGCTGCGCGGGGTGCCCACGGGCGACGCTTGGCCGAGCGCGCGGCACCCGGCCGCCGGCGAGGTCCAAGCGCGCTACCCCTCGCGCATCCGCGCCGGCGAGGAGACGCCGGGCCTCGTGCTGCACCTACCCGAGCGCTTCGACGAGGAGCGCGGCAACGCCCGCCTCGCGGGGCAGGCAGCCCCCGACAGCGGCGCAGCGGCGCCGGCGGAGTGACGCGGCTATCATCGCGCCGATGAAGCACGCAGCCGGCAAGGTGGTTCTGCTCGGTGCGGGCCCCGGCGACCCGGAGCTCATCACCGCTCGCGCGCTCCGGCGCCTCGGTGAGTGCGAGGTGGTGCTCTACGACGCGCTCGTCCATCCGTCGCTCTTGGCGCACGCGAAGCCGGGCGCGGTGCTCGTCTCGGTCGACGTCGAGTCGTCGAGCGAGCCACAGCGCGCCGTCACCGAGCGGCTGATCCTCGAGGCGCGCGCGGGACGCAGCGTCGCGCGGCTCGTCTGCGGCGATCCGCTGCTCTTCGCGCAAGGCGCTCAGCAAGTCGCGCTGCTCGCCGCGGCGGGCGTCGCGTTCGAGATCGTGCCCGGCGTGAGCGCGCCGCTCGCCGTGTGTGCGTACGCGGGCCTCACGCTGGCGCATCGCGACCTCTCGAACAGCGTGGCGTTCTTCGCCATGGCCGACAGCGCGGAGAACGACGAGAACGCGCACGACTGGGAAAAGCTGGCGACCGCGACCAAGACGCTCGTGCTCTTCGGCAGCGTCAGCTCGCTCGAGCGCACGCTCGCGCGCCTCGTCGCGCACGGTCGCAGCCCGCACGAGCCCGCGCTGACGGTGCAGTCCGCGTCGTCGCCGCAGCAGCGGACGGTCGTCGGCACGGTGGGCACGCTCGCCTCGCTCGTGCACGGAGCGCAGCTCGGCGCGCCTGCGCTGACGGTCGTCGGCGAGGTCGTGCGCCTCCGCGAGGCGCTGCGCTGGTTCGACGCGCAGCCGCTCTTCGGCAAGCGCGTGCTCGTCACGCGCCCGCGCGGACAAGAGGCAGGCTTCGCGCGAGGGCTCCGCGACGCGGGCGCTGAGCCGGTGCTGTTGCCGACGATTCGCCTCGTGCCGCCCGCCGACGAGGACCCGCTCGCGCGCGCGGCGAGGGAGGCTGCGCGCTACGACGCGGTCGTCTTCACGAGCGCGAACGGCGTCACGCGCTTCTTCGAGGCGCTCCGCCGAGACGGCGGCGACGCGCGACGACTCGGGCGCGCGCTCGTCTGCGCGATCGGCCCCGCGACCGCGGAGACGCTCGAGGGCTACGGCGTGCGCGCCGACATCGTGCCCACGGAGTACCGCGGCGAAGCGGCCGCCGACAGCGTGCTCACCGCCCTCGGGGAGCGCGTCCGCGGCGCCCGCGTGCTGCTGCCGCGCGCCGCCGTCGCCCGCGAGGTCCTGCCCGAGCGCCTCGTCGCGGCGGGCGCGCACGTCGACATCGTGCCCGCCTATGTGACCGTCGGCGCGTCGGACGAAGACGCCGCGGCCATCCGCGCGGCGCTCGAGGCGCGCAGCCTCGACGTCATCGCGCTGACCTCCTCGTCCACCGCCGAGCAGCTCGTCGCGCTCCTCGGTGCAGACGCGCCTCGCTTGCTCCTGGGGGTGACGTTCGCCTCCATCGGCCCCATCACCACGGCCACCGCACAGAAGCTCGGCCTGGATGTCGCCGTCACCGCGACGGAGTACACCACGCCCGGCCTCCTCGACGCGCTCGTCGCGCACTTCGCGAACCTCGCCGCCCTCACCCCGCCCTCCCCCGCCTGACCCGGAGCCCCGATGCCCTTCCCCGAAGAACGCCCGCGCCGCCTACGCCGCACCGAGACCCTCCGCTCGATGGTGCGTGAGACTCAGCTCTCCCCGCGCGACTTCGTGCTCCCGCTCTTCGCGCGCGCCGGCAAGGGCGAGAAGCGCCCCATCGCGACGATGCCCGGCGTCTTTCAGTCGAGCGTCGACATCATCGTCGAGCAGGCGCGCGAGGCTTGGGCGCTCGGCGTCCCGAGCGTGCTGCTCTTCGGCATCCCCGAGACGAAGGACGCCGTCGGTTCGAGCGGCTGGGATCCCGACGGCCCCGTGCAGCGCGCCGTCGCGTCCATCAAGAGCGCGCTCCCCGACCTCATCGTCATCACCGACGTCTGCATGTGCGAGTACACCGATCACGGGCACTGCGGCCCGCTCGAGACGCACCGCGGGCGTACCGACGTGAACAACGACGCGACCCTCGATCTGCTCGCGAAGGAGGCGCTCTCGCACGCGCGTGCGGGAGCCGACATCGTCGCGCCGAGCGATATGATGGACGGCCGCATCGGCGCGATCCGCGACGCGCTCGACGACGAGGGCTTCAGCGACATCGCGATCCTCTCGTACGCGGCGAAGTTCGCGAGCGCGTTCTACGGCCCCTTCCGCGACGCCGCCGAGAGCACG
>CAIUAC010000616.1 GCA_903896985.1 uncultured Sandaracinus sp. | reverse complement strand
TGCAGACGGCCGTTGCATTCCCGTCGCGCGTCTGATGTTCTGCGGGTCATGCCTGTGAAGAAGATCCTGCGTGCGACGGTCGAGCGGCTGGAGAAGAGCACTGCGGTGCTCGACGTCGACGGACACGAGGTTGCGTTCCCCCGCGCCGTGCTCCCGACGCCGCTGCTCGAGGGCGAAGTGCTCACGTTCTCGATCGACGTAGATGCCGCGAGCGCGGCGCGCGACGAGGTCGCGGAGAACATCGACAGCGAGACGAGCAAGGCCGGCGCCGGGCGCAAGCGCGGCAATCCGCGCACCGCCTCGACGCGCTCGAACAAGAAGTGATCGCGCGGCGCGACGACGCGCGGCGCGGCTGAGGGAGAGGGATCGAAGATGTTCACGAAGGTGCTGGTCGCGAACCGCGGCGAGATCGCGGTGCGCATCCTGCGCACGCTGCGCGAGCTTGGGCTCCGCTCCGTCGCGGTCTACAGCGACGCGGATCGAACCGCGCCGCACGTCCGCCTCGCCGACGAGGCCGTGAACATCGGCCCGGCGCCGAGCGCGCAGAGCTATCTGCTCAGCGAGCGGCTGATCGACGCGTGCAGGAGGACCGGCGCGCAAGCGGTCCACCCGGGCTACGGCTTTCTCAGCGAAAAACCGCAATTCGCGCAGGCTTGCCGCGACGCGGGGCTCGTGTTCATCGGGCCCGATCCGAGCGCGATGATCGCGATGGGCAGCAAGACGGCCGCGCGCGAGCGGATGATCGCCGCCGGCGTGCCCGTCGTGCCGGGGATTCAGTCCGCGGGCTCCGTCGAGGAGCTTGCGCGAGAGGCCGAGCGCATCGGCTTCCCCGTGATGCTCAAGGCGGCGAACGGCGGCGGCGGCAAGGGGATGCGCCTCGTCGAGAAGGCGAGCGACCTCGCCGCGGCCTACGAGCGCGCGCGCAGCGAGGCGCTCAGCGCGTTCGGCGACGACGCGGTGTACCTCGAGAAGGCCGTGATTCGCCCGCGGCACGTCGAGATTCAGGTGCTCGGCGATCAGCACGGGAACACCGTCCATTACTTCGAGCGCGACTGCTCGATCCAGCGCCGCCATCAGAAGGTCGTCGAGGAGACGCCCTCCCCCGCCGCGCTCGCGACGCCCGAGCTCATCGCGGAGATGGGCGAGGTCGCCGTCCGCGCCGCGAAGGCGGTCGGCTACTACTCGGCCGGCACCTGCGAGTTCCTGCTGTCGGAGACGGGGGAGTTCTACTTCCTCGAGATGAACACGCGCCTGCAGGTCGAGCACCCGGTGACGGAGCTGATCACGCAGACGGACCTCGTCGCGGAGATGGTGCGCATCGCGCAGGGCGAGAAGCTCGGCTACGCGCAGGAGCATGTGCGGCGGCACGGGCACGCGATCCAGTGCCGCATCTACGCCGAAGATCCGGCGACGAATTTCATGCCGAGCCCCGGGCGCATCGACACGCTGCGCGTGCCCGCGGGCCCGGGAATTCGCGATGATTCAGGCGCGTACGAGGGCTACGAGGTCTCGAGCTTCTACGATCCTTTGATCAGCAAGCTCTGCGTCTGGGCGCAGGACCGCCCGCGCGCGGTCGCCAAGATGCGGCGCGCGCTCTCGGAGTACGTCGTCACCGGCATCAAGACGAACCTCCCCTTCCACCTCGCGCTCTTCGGGCAGCCGGACTTCGTGCGCGGCGCGTACGACACGGGCTTCATCGAGCGACACAAGGAAGCGCTGCTCGTCGGCGGGCACGTCGACGCGGGCGACGGCGACGCGATGACGCTCGGCGCTGCGATCGCGCAGGCGCTGCGCGATCACGAGTCGTCGAAGGGCGGCGCCAAGCCCGCGCACGCGAACGGGCACGCCGCCTCGGGCATGAGCCCATGGCGCATGGGCGGGCTCGCGCGCCTGCGCTGACGCGGGCGCTCAGCGCACGAAGAGCGAGCGCGTGTAGTAGACGAGATCCCAGCTCTCGCTCTCGGTGATCGCGTCGTGATAGGAGGGCATCGGCGTGCCGTCGATGCCCGTGTGGAACGTGCGGTAGATGTCCTCGGGCGCCGAGCCGCCCTTCATCTTCCAGCCGCGCGTGAAGTCGAACGCGTAGACGCGCCGACCGTGGTTGTCGGTGAGCGTCGCCGCCGCCCGCCCATCGCCGCGCCCCCCGCTCCCGTGGCAGGTGCCGCACTGCATGCGCGCGTACACGTCACGACCGCGCGCGACGCTCGCGTCGGTCGGCGCAGGCGCCGACGGGATGACGAGCGGCACGCCCGGCTCCTCCTCGGTGAAGCGCGGCGACAGCGACTTCAGGAACGCGACGAGCGCCCACGTCGTGCGGTCAGGCAGCCCCGACCAGCCGGGCATCGACGTGCCGGGCAGCCCGCGCCGCAGCGTGCGGTAGATGTCCCAGTCGGTCGGCAGCGCGCCGCTCTCCGTAGTGCGGAACATATACTCGCCCTCGGTCAGATCACGCGGCGCCGGCGACAGATAGCGCGCGTCCGGCCCATCGCCCTGCCCGCCCGCGCCGTGGCAGTCCGCGCAGCGCTCTGCGTAGGTGCTGCGCCCGAGTCGGAGGAGCGCGGGAGTCGTCGCATAGGGCGAGCGGGGAATCGCCACCTCGACGAGCGCGGGAGTCGGCGACGCGACTGGCATCGACTGCGCCCGCGCCAGCTCGCCGAGCGCGAGGGTGCCGAGACTCCCGACGAGCGCACAGAGCACGAGTATTCGTCGAGTCACAGCGCGGTCTCCACGAACGCGGACACGCGCGTCTCGTTCTTCAAGCCGGACGAAGCGCCGCCCTCGCCGAGCCACTGCAAATCGGCCGTTCCTTCGATGGAGAGTCGCAGGCTCGTGAGGAGCAGATAGCCGACGTGCAGCGTCGCGAGCCTGTGTCGCAGCGTCGCGTCGGGGCTCTCGACGGCGTCGTAGCGCGCGATGGCCGAGAGCTCGTCGGTCAGCGCCCAGAGGACCTCGGCGCGCACTCCGAAGTAGTGAATCGCCTCGCCCTCGCCGTGCGGGTCGCGGTGCAAGCCATAGATGCCCGCGGCGTAGAACAGGAGCCTCGACACCGAGAGTTCGGCGTCCGCGCCCGTCAGGATCAGGCGGTCGTCCCACTCGTGCTCGACGCCGCCCTCATCGACGCGCAGGCGCGCGATCGCGCCATAGCCGAAGAGCCCGAACGTCTGCCCGCCCATCGTGAACCCGGCGCGTCCGAGGAGCCCGGGAGCCCCTGCGCCGGTCTGATTTCGCTGACCGGGGGAGCCCTCGGCGAACGCGAGCTCATAGGAGATAGGGCCCCAGCGCGGGCGCCCTTGCAGCGAGATGCCGAGGTGTGTGCCCTCGAGCACGAAGGGATTGTCCCCGACGTGCACGGCGGCGAGCGGGTTTCCGACTCGCGTGATCGAGCGGTGTCCCGGGCGCTGAAAGCCAGTCATCAGGAGCTGTCCCGCGACGAGCGACAGCGCACCGTGCGGCAGCAAGTTGTGGAAACCGAGCGTGAGAAAATGGAGGGCGGGAGTCGGCACGAGATCCGCCGAGAAGAGGAGCGAGACGTCCTCGTACAGGCTGCCTCCGCCGACGAGTCGCGCGTAAGGGACGCTCCCACCGAATTGGTGCGTGCCGGGCGAGACCTCCGTCCACTCACCGAGCAGGCGCGCGCGCACCGAGAGCGGCGGCGTCGCGAAGATCGCCGTGCGCTCGTCGAGCGTGCCGGGCTCGATCATCGCCGCCGCGCGCGCCGGATCCTCGGCGCCCTCGGGGAGCTGATAGCCATTCTGCCGAAAGCGGACTCCGTACGCGTTGAGGTACGGGAAGCTCCACGCGTGGCAGGTCCGACAGCTCGTGCGATAGCGGCGCGCGAAGGACGGATTGGCCCGCGCGCTCGACGCCCCGAAGAGCGTCGCGAGCACGACGAGCACGGCGATTAGGTGGCGCATCAGTGCACGTGCCCGACGACGCCAGCGTCTGCGCTGCCGGAGGCTGCGACGGCGTCAGTGCCCGCCGCGCCGGTGAGCACGACGAGGGTCGAGGGACCGACCGCGCCGTGTCCATCGAGCGTCAGCATGGCCGCGCGGATCTTCTCGAAGGGGAGCGCGACGTTGACCTGCGCCACCTGAGCGAGCGCGACGCCGAGCGGGTTCGAGCCGATGTCCGCCGCGTGCACCCAGCCTCCGCCCGCGTCGGCGCGGCCGTCCGAGAGCCAGAGTCGATAGAACATATGCGGCGACGTCGGGGGCAGCGGGAGCCCGGCGAAGTGCGCGACGACGAGGTTGCTCGCGGGAGTCGCCTCGAAGGTGCCGGAGGCGCGCGACACCTCGAGCGCGTCGAGCGGCGGCGGCGTCAGCCCGGCGAAGTTGAGGCTCGCCGGCGGATGGAGCGTGAAGTGAACGCGCACGACCCCCGCAGGCTCGCCACATCCGACCATCACGAGGACGGCGAGCACCCCGACACTGAAGCTCCGCATGAAGGCCTTTGTGGGGAGTACCCCCGGTGGAACGTCGCCCACGCCGACACGCTACACGACCGGGGCCCCGCGGCGAAAGCGTCGAGCGCGCGCCGTCGCGCCTCAGGCAACGTCGAGCACCTGCCGGATCTTCGCGGCGAGGTCGTCCTTGGAGAAGGGCTTGTGCAGCAGGGACACCCCTGCTCCGAGCGCGCCCTGCGTGCCGAGGAAGTCGGCCGAGTAGCCCGACACGAACAGGCACTTCACGCGCGGGCGGCTGGACTCGATCTTCCTGGCGAGATCGCGCCCGTTCATCTCCGGCATGATCACGTCGGTCACGAGCAGATCGAGCTCGCCCGGGTGCTCTGCCGCGAGGCGCATCGCCTCGCTCGGCCGGCCCGCGGCGAGGACGCGATAGCCCATTTGCTCGAGCATTCGCTTGGTCAGCGCGAGGATGGCCGCCTCATCCTCGACGAGCAGGATCGTCTCTTGGCCGCGCGGCGCTGGTGCCGTCAGGCGGTCTGGCGGCTTCTGGTCGGTCCTCGGCGCTTGGCGGGGGAGGTAGACGTCGAAGACCGTCCCGCGCCCGGGCGCGCTGCGGACGTCGATGATGCCCTGGTTCTGCTGGACGATGCCGTAGACCGTCGCGAGGCCGAGGCCGGTCCCCTTGCCCGTCGCCTTCGTCGTGAAGAACGGCTCGAAGATCCGCTGCTGCGTGGCAGTGTCCATCCCCGCGCCGTCGTCAGCGACGGTCAGCCGCACATAGTCCCCGGGGACTGCGCCGACGCGCGCGGAGCAGTCGTCCGCGTCGAAGGTCCTGTGTCCCGTCTCGACGGTCAGCTTCCCGCCGGCGAGCATCGCGTCGCGCGCGTTGACGCACAAATTCGCGAGGATCTGGTCGATGTGCGACGGGTCGACGTGCACCGGCCAGAGGCGCGCGGCGGGCCTGCACTCGAGGTCGAGGTCCTCACCGATCAGCCGCCGCAGCATCGAGAGCATCCCGGTGACGGTCGCGTTGAGATCGAGCAGCTTCGGGGCGACGGCCTCCTGTCGAGCGAACGTCAGCAGCTGCCGAGTGAGGTCCGCGGAGCGCTTGGCGGCGAGGCGGATCTCCTCGAGGTCCTGGTGCAACGGCGTGCTCGCGTGCACCTCCTCGAGCGCCAATTCGGCGTGCCCGAGGATCACGCTCAGCATGTTGTTGAAGTCGTGCGCGACGCCGCCCGCCAAGCGCCCCACGGACTCCAGCTTCCGCGCTTGCTCGAGCTGCAGCTGGAGCTTGGCGCGCTCGTCCTCCGCGCGCTTTCGCTCGGTGATGTCGCGGACGATGCCGGTGAAGAACCACCCGCCGGCGCTCGCCCATTTGGCCAGCGAGAGCTCGAGCGGGAACTCGCTCCCGTCCTTGCGGAGCCCGTACAGCTCGACCACCCGCCCGAGCACATGGTCCGGGCCGCCGGCCGCGACGCGAGCGACTCCCGCACGATGCGGGTCGTGGAATCGCGAGGGCATCAGCAGCGTCATCGGCTGCCCGAGGATCTCCGACTCCGCGTAGCCGAAGATCGCCTCCGCGCCGCGGTTCCAACCCACGAGTATCCCCGCGCTGTCGGAGGTCAGGAACGCGTCGTGCGCCGACTCGGTCATGGCCCGATTCCGCGCCTCACTCTGCGCCAGCGCGTACTCGACGCGCTTGTGGTCGGTGATGTCCGTCCAAGAGCCGATCATCCCGGTCGGCTGGCCGTCGGCGTCGCGCAGCAAGCGCACCTGATCGAGCATCCAGCGGTAGGCGCCGTCGGCGCAGCGAAACCTGTATTCGTGGGTGATCCGGTCGTGCACGAACAGCGGGCCGATCTCGGCGAAGACCCGCAGCGCGTCGTCGGGATGAAGGTGGCTCGCCCAGAAGCCCGGGTCTTCGATGAAGTCGCGCGCGGTGTAGCCTAGCTGCGCTAGCACCCCATCGGAGACGAACGTCGCGCCGAAGTCGCCGGACGCGCGACACGTGTAGGTCACGCCGGGCGCGGCGTTGACCAGGAAGGCGAGGTGCTCGGCCGTCTCGCGCAGCGCTCGCTCTGCCTGCGTGCGCGCGACGACGTCGTCGGGTTCTTGACCTTGTGCGTGCAGCGCCTGCCTCAGCGCCGCGATCTCTGCGCGAGCGTCCGCAAGCTCAGCGGCGAGCCGAGCGACAGTCTCCTCGCTCTCAGTCTTGGGCATTTCCGTGCGCTCCGGGCCGACCCACGGGGTCGACGCGCTCCTCGGACGGGTCGAACGGCCGCGCTCCGCCGCGCTGAAGGAGGCCGCCTGCGCCCTAGCGAAACAGCGCCCGCCCGCGCGCGCTGCAGGGCCCTGCGCAGCGCTGCTGTCCTGGCTTGGGACGCTCGGCATAGGAGTAGTCGAGCCCCGCCGAGGACAGCGCGCCGCGCAGGTGCTGGTCAGTCGTCCACTGGCATCCATCGGAGTAGTCGAACTCGGTGTTGAGGACGAGGTCGAGACTCCCGCTGTCGAGACGGCCGATGAACATCGCCTGTCCGAACACCGCCTTGACCCAGCCGTTCCCGTCGCAGGGATAGCGGAGCGTGCCGGGCGTCTGCGTCACGCGCTCGTCGATGAAGCAGCCCTCGGCGCCCTCCGTGCGCACGACGACGAGCTGCTTCTGGCAGATGCGCTCGGCGCCCGTCGGGGGCGGAAACGCCGGCAAGTGAGGGGGCACTTCGCGCACCTCTGCGTGCGCAGCCGCCGCACCGAGCGCGACGGCGAGCGTGAAGAGCGCGACCGCGCGCCTCATGTGCCGAGCCGCGGGACCACGATGATGACGGGCTTCTCGTCGAGGACCGTGACGCCGTCGCCGATCACCTGCAGATGCACCGTGAAGACCTGATCGACGGCGGTCTGAGCGACCGAGTCGTTGTACGCGGTCACGGTGAACGTGACGACGGTGCCCGGCGTGACGTTGACGAACGAGTCGAAGATGGAGTCGCCGTCGAGATCCGCGACGGTCGGCGCGGGGGCGCCCGCGGGCGGCCGGGCGCTGCGCGGGATGGTCGCCTTCACGAAGTGATGCGGGTCGTCGACGATGCGGATCGAGACCGTGTCGAGCGCGATGCCGGTGACGAGCGTGTTCACCGCGTCGACGAGCGTCGCTGAGAGCCCTGAGCCGTTCGCGCGCGCGTCGAAGACGAGCGGGCAGGTGTCGAGGCCGTCGAGTCCGGGGACGGGGCGCACATCGCGCCCGTCGACGCCCGTCGTGCAGAAGCCGCGCGAGTCGGGTGGCGTGACGGCGCCCGTCGCGACGGCGAGGTCCTCGAGCGGCGCGCGAGCGACCGTACCGGAGGCGACGCCGATCAGCCGCGCGCGAATGCCGGTGAGGGCCGTGACGACGTCGTCGCGCGAGTGCGCGCCGAGGATGCCGCCGGCGAGATACTCCGCCGGCGTGTGCGGCACATCGTCGGTGACGAAGATGACGATCGGCAGCGCGCCATCGCGGAAGCCCGCGCCACCGATCGTGCCGCCACCGGGCGTCCTCGGGTCGGGTCGAAACACCGGGACTGAACCGCCCGTCCAGGTGACGCCGTCGCCCGCCGCGATCTGAAAGAGGCTCTCGAAGATCGCCTCGGGCAGATCAGCGCCGCAGCCGAGCGGCGTGTCGAGGCGATTGAGCGCCGCCTGCACGCGCGCGTCATCCGAGGTGATCTGCTGTAGCAGCGTGAACGGCTTGTCCGAGGTGCCACCGCAGTCGAGCGTCCCGAACGGGTTGAGCGGGAAGTCCTCGAACTCGTTGACGCCGAACGCGCTGTCGGCGATCGCGGCGCGCACGCCGGGGATGATCGTCGTGCCGAGGGACGCCTGGAGGTTGTTGATCTCCTCGCCCATCGAGCCGGTCGTGTCGACGCTGATCTCGACGTCGGCGATGCGGATGTTGGTGTCGAAGGTCAGCGTGTTCGCCGCCTCGCCGCCCGGATCGTCCGTCGGCAAGACGAAGTAGAACTCGGGGATGCGCGACGCCGGATCGCACGGGTCCGTGCCGGCGATGGTCTCGGCGAGGTCGCTCTGCCCGTCGCCATCGGTGTCGGCGCGCGTGCGATCGAGACAAGCGCGCAGGGACTCGTCGTGGTCGGAGAGGCCGTCGTTGTCGGAGTCGAGGTCGCGGAAGTCCGGGATCCCGTCGCGGTCGTTGTCGACGGGCGTCGTCCCCGGGTCCGTGTCGCCCGCCTCGACGCTGTCGAGCACGCCGTCGCCGTCGGCGTCGGGGTCGAGGTAGTCGGGGCGCCCGTCGTGATCGGTGTCCGGCGCACCGCCGGCGGCGTCGCGCCCCTCGTCGATGTCGGCGATGCCGTCGCCGTCCGCGTCGGTCAGCTCGCGCACCGGGATGCACGCGGACGCGCGGCAGACGCTGTCGGCGGCGCACGCGACGCCGCAGCCGCCGCAGTGGAGCGGATCGACCGATCGGTCAATACACTCTGCGCCGCAGCGCGTGAGGGGCGCGGGGCAGGTGTCCGTGCATGCCCCGCCGCTGCAGAAGCCCGTCGGTCCACAGGCGAGCCCGCAGCGCCCGCAGCTGACGGGGCTGGTGTCGAGGTCGACGCAGAGCGCGCCGCAGACGGTCAGCGGGCACGACGCGGTGCACGACCCCTCGTTGCAGAATTCGCCGGACGCGCAGCCGCGCCCGCAGACGCCGCAATTGGCCGGATCGCTGCGCCGGTCGACGCACTCACCGCCGCAGGACGAGAGCGCGCCCGTGCAGCGCGGACCGCCGTCGGGAGGAACCGAGCCGTCCGGCGGGACGAAGCCGTCGGGCGGGACGAAGGCGTCGGGCACGACGGATCCGTCGGGCAGCGGCGCGACGGACGCGTCGAAGCGGAAGCTGTCGCGCGTCGGTCCGCGGCTGCCGACGCAGGCCGCGAGGGACAGCGGGGCGAGGGACAGCGCGACGAGCGCGAGCGCGAGGGGAGCGGCGCGAGAGGACATTGACGCAGGGTACACCTCGCGAACATCCTTGGCATCGCGGGCCGGATGCTGTAACCGAAGAGACGCGCCTCGACGCAGAGAGACCCACGTGACGCTCGAGCTTCCCCTCGCCGTACGCAAGCTGCTCGCCACTCATCAGCTCGGGGTCGATCGCCCGCCGACACCGGAGCGCTGGGGGGAGTTCCTCAGCGACCTCGCCGAGATGCCGGACGTCGCGGCGGGCGCCTCCGAGAACGGGCTCGAGCGCGCGCGCCTCGGCGCCCTGCTCGAGAGCCTGAGCGCGGGCGTGATCGTCGAGGACCGCGAGCGGCGGATGGTGCTCGTCAACCAGCCGTTCTGTGACCTCTTCAAGGTCCCCGCGCCTCCCACGGCGCTCGTCGGGATGGACTGCGCGGTCGCCGCGCTGAGCGCGGCAGGGATGACCGCCGACGCGGGCGCGTTCATCGCGCGCATCGACGCGCTGCTCGCCGCCGGCGTTCCCTGCCCGACGGAGACCATCTCGTTCACCGACGGGCGGACGCTCGATCGCAGCTACGCGCCGGTCCGCGTCGCCGGGGAATTCGCGGGCCATATCTGGCTCTACCGCGACATCACCGAGCAGACGCGGCACGAGCAGGAGCTGCGCGCGGCGAGCGAAGAGGCCGAGCGCGCGAGCCGCGCGAAGGACGAATTCCTCGCCTCGATGAGCCACGAGCTGCGCTCCCCGCTGACGAGCATCCTCGGCCTCACGGAGCTGCTCCTCGAGCAGGCGCGGGCGGACGATCGGCAGGCGCTCCGCGTGATCTTGCAGTCGGGCACGACGCTCCTCGCGCTGCTCAACGAGCTGCTCGATCTCTCGAAGCTGCGCGCGGGGAAGTTCACGCTCGTCGAGGAGGAGGTCGACGTCCGCGTGGTCGTGCAGGAGACCGTCTCCGCGCTGGCGGTGCACGCGCGGCGGAAGAACCTCAGCCTCGAGACGCGCCTCTCGCCCGACCTGCGGAAGGCCGTGCGCGGCGACAGCCTGCGGCTGCGGCAGGTGCTGACGAACCTCGTCGACAACGCGATCAAGTTCACCGCGCAGGGCGCCGTCATCGTCACGGTGGACGTCGATCAGCCGGGGCAGGTGCGCTTTCAGGTTCGCGACGACGGGCCGGGGCTCGACGCAGAGCAGCAGACGCGGCTGTTCCGGAGCTTCGAGCGCCTCGACACGGACTGGTCCCGGGCCGAGCGCGGCACCGGGCTCGGGCTGTCGATCGCCCAAGAGCTCGTCACGAAGATGGGCGGCACCATCCAGGTCGAGTCAAAGGTCGGCGCTGGCACGACGTTCAGCTTCTCGATCCCGATGGCGCCCGCCGCGAGCGCGGTGCCCGAGCCTCGACCGTCCCGCCCGGCGCCGAGCGCCAACGCTCACCCGCGCCTCCGCGTGCTCGTCGCGGAGGACGACGCGGCGAGCCGGCTCTTCCTCGAGAAGGCGCTCGAGCGGCTCGGGCATGACGTGCAGGTCGTCGGAGACGGGCAAGCCGTGCTCGACCTGCTCAGCCTGGGGCAGGCGTTCGACGCCATCCTGATGGACGTTCAGATGCCCGTGCTCGACGGGCTCGCGACGACCCGCGCCGTGCGACGGCTCGAGGGCGAGGGCGCGCACACGGCGATCCTCGCGCTGACGGCGAACGTGATGCGCGGGGACCGTGAGCGCTGCCTCGAGGCGGGCGTGGACGCGCACGTGCCGAAGCC
>CAIUAC010000615.1 GCA_903896985.1 uncultured Sandaracinus sp. | reverse complement strand
GAAGCCGAGCAGCGAATCCGTCGCCGACGACTCGCCTGACGGAACCCCGCGCGGCCCCGACGCCGCGAGCAGCATATCGGCCGGCGTCCCTGCGGCGAGGGTGCGCGCGAACGCGTCGGAGATTTCGTCAGCGCTGCCCATGCGAGCCGCCACGGTATCAGATCGCACCCTCCTGCTGCGGTCCCTGCCCATCGCGGGCAAGAGACGGACGATTTCGACGCGCCGCGCCGCGGGGCACCTCGGCTACGCTGCGGCCTATGCCGAAGAAGGATCGCTCCGCGCAGGTCAGTCAGGCTCCCACGCGCCCGCGCGCAGCGAGCGAGCGCCGAGGCTTCGACGTCGCTGACCTCTACTCGGGTCCGCTCGGCGACGCGACCGCGCCCGACGCGTCGAAGCTCGCGCTCGATGAGAAGCTGCGGCAGGGCTACTTCTGGATCGTCAACCACGCGATCATCAGTCCGTTCTACGACCTCGAATTCGAGGACACGCCGCCCTCGACGTTCGCGCTCGGCGAGCACGGGACTCAGCTGAAACTGCCGACGGCGCAGAGCTACTCGAGCTATGTGCTGCTGCCGCTCTTGAACCTCGCGGTGCGGCGCCGCTGCCTGCTCGTCGGCGGTCCGGGGCGCGGCAAGACCGTCATCGCGACGCTGATGGGCTTGCTCGCGGGCTACACGCAGCGCGAGATTCGGCAGGGCATTCAGCATGGGCAGCCGCAGATGACGATCGCGGATCTGCTCGGCAATCCTCTGCCCTCTTCGCTCATCAACGCGCAGTCGATGGACGACGTGAAGATCGCTTGGCGCAAGTGGCTGCCGATGCGCGTGAAGATCGTCGACGAGTACAACCGCATCCCGACGCGCACGCAGTCTGCGCTGTTGACGGTGATGGCCGACGACTACGCGGAGATGTACGACCAGGTCTTCGAGTGCCCGCCGGCGGCTTGGTATCTCACCGCGAACGACGACGCGGGCGGCGGCACCTATCAGGTGATCGAGGCGCTGCGCGACCGCATCGACGTCGTCGTCAAGGCGCTGCACTTCAACACGCGCTTTCTGAGCGAGCTGCTCGAGCGCATCGAGGCGGGCGTGAAGCCCGAAGAGCTCGTGCCGCCGGAGATCATCTTCACGCCGGACGAGCTAGACCAGGTCGAGCGCGCCGTGCGCGCGGTGCCCGTGCCGACGCCGCTGCTGCGCCGAATCGAGCACTTCGCGGCGGAATTCGAGTTCTACGAGGCGGGCGCGCGGCAGCTCGAGTACATGACGAAGGACACCGTGAAGCTCGCGGGCGGCACCTTCACGAGCAACGAGGGCGAGCAGGAGCTGCCCGGCGCGCAGACGAAGAACGGGCTCTCCGTGCGCGCGCTGATGACGTGCCTCGTGTTCTCGAAGGCGCTCGCGTGGTTCCGCGGAAATGCCGAGGTGACCTTCGAAGACGTGCGGCAGATCCTGCCGTTCGTGTTGCACGACAAGCTGGTGCAGCTGCGCGAGTCGCCGTTCTTCGAGGTGCCCGAGAACGCCGCCTATCGCCATGATCTCGTGAGCTGGATTCGCACGCTCTTCGACCGCTCCTGCGCCGAGTACGACCGCCTCGGGCGGGACGCGGAGGACGTCGTCGCGGCGGAGCTCGCGCTGTTCGACCAAGGGCTCGAGGGGCTCGAGGAGCGCGAGATCGATGAGCGACTCGCGCGAATCGAGCGGCGACTCCGCGAGATCGAGAAGGGCGGGAAGCTGTATGGCCCGCTCTACGACGACGTCCTCGCGCTCAAATACCTCTCTCAGCGCTACACGAACTACCGCGCGTGGCTGCGATGCCGGACCTGAGCCCGCGCGTCGCCGACTTGCTCGCGGGGGCGCGTCCGCTGCTGAACGAGCGCTTCACGCGCCTCGGCGGCGGTCGGTCGCCGGAGGGCTTTCTGCGCTCTCTGCGGGAGACCGCGCTGCCGCTCGTCGAGGCGGCGCCCCCGGACGCCGCGGGAGCCGTGCTCTTCGCGCTCTTCGACGCCGGCGTCGCGGGGGCTGAGCGCGGGCTGATCGGCGACGAGCAGCAGAGCCCATTCGAGGCGAGCTTGCTCGCGCATGGTGCGCCGCTCGGGCCCCTCCTCTCGACCTCGCCGGTGCGCGTGCTGCGCGCGCTCGGCAACGGCTTTCATCAGGTCGAGCGGGCGCTCGGCGAGCGGGAGGCGCGGGCATGGATCGCCGCCCTCGGCGGGCTCGGTGCGCTGCTCTCGACGGCCGAGGCGCTCGAGAGCGCCGGGCTCCTGCTCGCGTGGAGGCTCGGCCTCGCGGAGGCCCGCGGCGCTGCGCTCGAGCGCGCGACGACGCTGCCCGCGGCGGTGTGCGCGACGATCGTTGGTGCTCCGACGATCGACCTGGACGCTGCGCGGCGCTTCTGCGCGCCGGGCACGAGCGCGCCGCTCGGAGCGCTCACCGTCGTCGCGCAGGTGGGCGGCTTCGTCGGCTTCGGGGGAGCGTTCACGCGCCCGCCGCGCGTCTTCGTCGCGGGCGACGCGCTCCTCGCGACGGACGGCGAGGTGACGCTGCGCGTGTTCGCCGACGTGTTCGGAGCGCGCGTGGTCCGCACCGGCGCGCCGGGCGCCGACGCGGTGGTCGCGCCGAGCGTCTGCGCCGTACGCAGCGCCGACGAGGGCGTGGTCGAGGTCGGCGCGCACACGCTCCAGGATGCGCGGCTGAGCGGCGCTGCGAGCGTCGCCGCGCACGACAGCGTCGCGGTCGTCGCGCTCCGACAGAGCCACTCGCTGTGGGTGCTCGGGCGACGCGAGGCGAGCGCGTGACTGCGCCCGCGCCGGTGCGCGTGAAGGCGACGCTCGCGGAGGCTGCAGCGGCCCTCGAGGCCGCTTGGCCGCGCGCGCTGGTGGCGTTCAGCCCGTACACGCGCCTCGCGCACCCGATCGGCTGTCGCTCGCCCGAGGAGGAGCTCCGAGAGGGGCTGAGCGAGTCCTTCGCGATGATCCGGATGCGCGACCAGCGCATCGTGCTCAGCCTGCCGCAGCTGATCGAGCTCGACCTGGTGCCGCACGTCTTCGCGATCCTCGCGCACGAGGTCGGGCACTACGTGCACGCGCCCGGCACGCTCGAGGGCCATGTGCGATTGCACGATCGAATCCGACGCACGCTGACTCCCGCGCTGCGCGCGCACGCCGGGCTCGTCGCGAACCTCTACACGGACCTCTCGCTCAACGACCGATTGCAGCGCGGCGGACTCGCGAACATCGCGGCGGTCTACGAGGCGCTCCGAAAGGACGAAGTGTCCGCGCTCTGGTCGCTCTATATGCGCACCTACGAGCGGCTCTGGTCGATGCCGTCTGGCAAGCTCGTGCCGCCGCCGAGCCTCGAGGTCGAGGCGGACGCGGAGCTCGCGGCGCGCGTGGTGCGGCACTTTCGGGAGCGGTTCCTAGACGGCGCGGCGTCGTTCACGCGGCTCTTCGAGCCCTACCTCGCCGACCTTCCCGCCGAGAAGCTCATCGTCGCGCCGTGGCTCGATACGGCCGGCATGCCCGTCGGCGACGGCGTGCCCGGCGGGATGCTCGACGACGACTTCGACCCGGACTCGGTGCTGCACCCCGCGCTCGACGACAGCCTCGGAGACGAGCCTGACGAGGCGTCGCCCGACGGGGGCGCGGCCGACCGCGAGAGCGAGAAGGGCTCGACGAAGGGCCGCGGCGCGGCGGGGCGAGCGGTGCGCGGAGATGGGCGCCCGGACCGGCGCAGCGTCAAGCGCGGTCCGGCCGAGTGGGTCGAG
>CAIUAC010000614.1 GCA_903896985.1 uncultured Sandaracinus sp. | reverse complement strand
TCGGCGCTCGAGATCGTCATCTGGGTGCTCGCGTGCAGCGCGAGCGCGGGGCACACGGCGCGCGCGAGCAGCGCGACGGCAAAGTCCTGCACGATCAGCGCGTCGGCGCCCGCGTCGGCGATGCCGCGGATCACGCGCTCGAGGTGCGGCAGCTCGGACTCGAAGACGAGCGTGTTGAGCGTGACGTAGAGCCGCGCGCCTGCGCGATGCACCTCCGCGACGACCTCGGGCAGCGTCTCGAGCGAGAAATTCTCTGCGCGCGCCCGCGCGTTGAAGCCCTCGTCGAGGCCGAGATAGACGGCGTCTGCGCCCGCCGCGAGCGCGGCTGTGAGCGCGCGTCGATCGCCCGCCGGCGCGAGCACCTCGGGCGCCCGCGCATGCCTCGCCGACCGCGCAGGGGCGCTCTCGTCGCTCGTCTTCGCGCGCTCGGTCAACGTCCGATCACTCCGCGCGTGAGCACCCGGCTCGCCGTCTCTGCGAGGAGCGCGACTGCCGCGCCGAGCGCCGCGAAGCGCTCGTCTTGGGTCAGCCCGTGCCGGTAGCGATAGTAGATTTGCTGCAAGACGACGGCGGTCTTGAAGAGCGCGAAAACATAGTAATAGAGGACCTTCGAGACGTCGCGCCCCGTCACCTGCGCATAGCGCGCGGCGAGCTCGCGCCGCGAGAGGGAGCCCGGCACATCGGTCGGACCGAAGGGCAGGGCGCGCAGGCGCGGGTCGTCGCCAGCCTCGACCCAGTAGCCGAGCGTCACGCCGAGGTCGACGAGCGGATCGCCGATCGTGGACATCTCCCAGTCGAGCACGCCCACGATGCGCGTGACGTCGTCGGGCGCGAGCACGACGTTGTCGTACTTGAAGTCGTTGTGAACGAGGACCGCGCCGCTCTCGGGCGGCAGATGCTCCGCGAGCCACTCACCGACGCGCACCAGCTCCGGCACGGCGTCCGTCGTCGCGTCGTGCGAGCGCTTCGTCCAGCCGCTCACTTGTCGCTCGACGTAGCCCTCAGGCTTGCCCAGCCCGCCGAGCCCCGCGGCGCGCCAGTCGAGCGCGTGCAGCGCGGCGAGCTCATCGATCAGCGCCTCCGAGAGCGCGCGCGCGACGGGCGCCGAGAAGTCGACGTCCTTGGGCGCGGCGTGCCGCAAGATGCGCCCGCGAAGCCGCTCCATCACGTAAAACGGCGCGCCGAGCACGGACTCGTCGTCGCAGTAGACGAGCGGCTTCGGTGCCTTTGGATACACGGCGCTGAGCGGCGCGAGCAGCTTCACCTCGCGCCCCATATCGTGCGCGCTCTTGACCTTGCTGCCGAAGGGCGGGCGCCGCAGCACGTACTCGCGCTCGCCGGCGCGGAGTAGGTAGGTGAGGTTGGAGTGCCCGGCGGGAAACTGCGTGATCTCGAGCGCGCCGCCGAGCCCGCCCACGAGGTGCGCCTCGAGGAACGCGCTCAGCTTGCCCACGTCGAGCTCTTCGCCCGCGCGCACGGGACGCGCCGCGTCGATCCCTGCGCCGACGCTCACGCTCACGCCCCGGCGAGCGTCACGGTGACGTCCGGCAGCGTGCGCACGAAGTCGCCCCCGAGCGCGCGCGCGGGCGTCGTCGCGCCGATGGGCGCTGCGCCAGCGAGGACCTTGCTGACGATCGCGAGCGACGAGGCGACGGTGAAGTCGTAGCCCTCGCCGCAGCTCAGCTGGCCTTCGACGCAGCGATGGGCTTCGTCCTCGACGCGCCCCCACACGAGCGAACGTCCGCGCGCGCGCTCCTCGGCGGTCGGCGGCGAGACGCGGCGCTCGATCAGCGACTTGAGCGCGCGCTGCACGGGCGCGAGGCCGAGCGCCGGCATCAGGTGTCGCACGGCGCGCGCCGTCGTGATCATCGCGGGCGGGAACGCCATGTACACCGTGATGTTCGGGATGCCCGTCGTGCGATACGCGCTCGCGACGTCGCCCCACGACATCGCCATCGCCTTCCGCGACTTGCCCGCGAACTCGATCGTCCGCACGAGCGGCGCGATCTTGGTGACCTTCCCGGCGCGGCGCGCGCGCGTCCCCTGCGGCAGCCCCTCCGTCGCGCTCTTCGCGGTGCCCTGGCTGATCTTGCCGAGCGCCGCGATGCCTAGCTCGAGCTTGGTCGCGCCGGGGAGGCGATGCGCGAGCAGGCGCGCGAGGCAGTCCGTGGGCACCACGTCGAAGCCGACTCCAGGCATGACGACGATGCCGCGCGCCTTCGCCTCGGCGTCCCGCGCATAGCAGGCCTCGAAGACGTCGATCTCGCCCGTGATGTCGAGGTAGTGCGCGTGCCCCGCGAGGCAGGCGTCGAGCATCGGGCGGCTCGTCGCCGAGAACGGCCCCGCGCAGTGGAGCACGAGGGCCATGCCCGCGACGCCCTCTCTCGCGGCGTGCGGGTCGTCGAGCGAGAACACGCGCCACGGCAGACCGAGGCGCCCCGCGATCGCGCGGACCTTCACGTCGTCTCGACCGGCGAGCACCGGCTTGAGGCCTTCCTCTGCGGCGCGCTCGGCGATGAGCATCCCCGTGTAGCCCGTCGCCCCATAGATCATCCACTCGCGCTCTGCGGTCGGCATGCGCCGGCAGCTTAGCGCACGCCGCGACGTGCGCGCACCGTGCGTTCCGCTTGCGCAGTGCGAGCCGCGCCGCGATGCTCCGCCGCATGGCGGACAAGCTCCACTCCACACTCGATGGGCGCGTGCTGCGCATCAGGCTCGACGACGGAAAGGCCAACACGATCGAGGCTCGCTGGGTCGCGGAGCTGAGCGCGGCGCTCGACCTCGCGGAGCGCGACGCGGGCGCGGTGCTGCTCGAGGGGCGCGAGGGGCGCTTCTGCGCGGGGCTCGACCTGAAGGTGCTGCCGACGCTCGGGCGCGACGGGCTGCGCTCCTTCGTGCGGGACTATCAGCAGCTGATGCTGCGGCTGTTTCTGTTTCCGCGCCCCGTCGTGTGCGCCGTCGGCGGGCACGCGATCGCGGGCGGCGCGATCCTCGCGCTCGCGAGCGACTACCGCATCATGGCGGAGGGTAGCTTCCACATCGGCCTCCGGGAGGTCGCGATCGGGATCCCGCTGCCGACCTTCGGCTGTGAGCTCGTGAAGGCGACGCTCCCGCCGACCTCGTGGACGGGCGCCGTGCTGCGCGGCGAGCTGTATTTGCCTGGCGTCGCGCTCGAGAAGGGCATGGTCGATCGGGTCGTCCCGCCGCACGCGCTGACCGAGCTCGCGCTCGTCGAGGCGCGCGCGATGGCGCTGCTGCCGGACGTCGCGTTTGCGCGGACCAAGCAGATGCTGCGCGCGGAATTCGCGACGCGCATCGAGGCGGCCTCCGAGCAAGATCTGGCCGCGCTGACGATCGGCATCCCGCTCGGCTGAGCGCCCGGCGCGCGGCCCGCGCCGTCGCAAGACGAACCCGAGAGAGCCATGCGTTACTTCGATTGGCTCCATGGCAGATGGCCCGCCGGCCGGGTCGAGTCGCTCCCCGAGGTGCGTG
>CAIUAC010000613.1 GCA_903896985.1 uncultured Sandaracinus sp. | reverse complement strand
TCCTCGAGGCGCGCGAGCTCTCGGAGCGCCGCGGCGCGGGCCCCCGGATCTGTCAGGACACGCGCCTCAGTGACGTACACCTTCGCGAGCGACTCCCACGCGCCCGTCTTGCGGTAGAGCGGCTCCAGCGCGAGCAGCGCCGCGAGATGCCCCGGCTCTCGCTCGAGCACCGCCTCGAAGCACGCGATCGCGCGCCTCGGCTCTCGTAGCTCGTCGGCCCAGACGTCGCCCTCACGCACGAGCGCCGTGATGGCGAGGGCAGGGTCCTTCGCCGTCGCCGTCTCCCTCGCGAGCTCATCGACGAGCTTGGGCCAGGCCTTCGCCTCCGCTCGCAGCCGCGCGAGCGCATCGACCGCGGGGCGGTACTCAGGCGCGGTCTTGAGCGCCTGCTCGTACATCGCGACCGCGCGCCCGTGCTGCCCGAGGCGCTCTTCGTAGACCTCCCCGATGCGATACGCAGCGAGCGCGCGCCGCGATGGATCGGCGAGCCCCTCGAGCGCGACCTCGAGCACCTTGACGAGCGGCGCCCACTCGCCGCGCTCCCGCAGCTTTCGGCCGAGCGCACGCAGGGCAGGGCGGTTCCCAGGCTCGACCTCCGCCGCGCGCTGATAGTGCGCGAGCGCTTCGTCGTCACGCCCGATGCGGTCCTCGCAGAGCTCGCCCATCTTCAGCAGCAGCGAGACCGCCCCAGGCCCGCGCGGCGTCACCTCGAGCTCGCGCCGGTACATGTCGAGCAGGTCTTCCCAGCGGCCCGTCCGATAGTAGATCCGCCCGAGGCTAGTCAGCGCCGGGACGTACTTCGGATCGATCGCGATCACCTTGCGGAACCGCACGAGCGCGGCGTCGCGGTCTCCCACCGTGTCGTCGAGGACCTCGCCCGCGCGGTGCAGCAGGGCGACGATCTGCCCGGCGTCCTTGGTCTTCTCTGCCTCGATCTCGAGCGCCTCGACGAGCTCCAGCCAGCGCCCGGCGCGCTCGGTCGCCCGCTGCAGCGCGTGGATGGCGCCGAGATGATTGGCGTCGAGGCTGAGGATGCGCCGATAGGTGTGCGCGGCTTGCAGCAGCTCGCCGAGCGAATCCTCGAAGATCGTGCCGATCTTGAAGAGATAGGTGATCGCGCGCTCGGAGTCGGGCGCCCCGTCGACCGCACGGTCGTAGACCTCGATCAGCTCGCGGTGCTTGCCGAGCGCGCCGTAGATGCGCGTCAGCGCCTTGAACGACGCGGGATAGCCCGGCACGAGCCCGAGCGCGCGCGCATGGTGCTCGGCGGCGTCGTCCAGGCGCCCGAGCTGCGCCTCGAAGATCTCCGCGACGCGCGCGTGGGCCGCGGCGCGACGGCGCGGATCATCGACGGCTTCCGCCTCGGCGAGGTGCATTCGGGCGAGCGCATCCCACGACGAGTGGCGGGTGTAGAGCTTCCCGAGCGCTTGCAGCGACGGGATGTAGGTCGGCTCGATCGCGAGCGCTTGCTCGTGAAATCGGACCGCGTCCGCGTCGACCTTCAGCCGCTCTTCGTTGAGCGTGCCGAGACGGTGGAGCAGCGCGACTCGGTCGGTCGGCGTCTCGGTCGCGCGGGCGAGCCGCGCCAGCACCACGATCAGCGCATCCCAGCGCTCGGCGGCTTCGTAGAGCCGCGCGAGCTCCTCGAGCACGAGCAGATCGTCCGGCATCTCGGACGCCGCACGCTCGAGCGCCGACACGGCCTCGTCGCGGTTTCCGAGTCGCTCCGCGTGCAAGCGGCCGACGCGGTAGAGCGCCATCGCGCGCACGGCCTTGTCCTGGGTCTGCTCCGCCTCACGCGTGAGCACGCCGATGAGGTCGCGCCACCGTTTCTGGGAGTGATAGAGGCGCTTCAGCGCCGAGAGCGCGCCGGTCGCGAGCGGATCGAGCTTGAGCGCGGTCTCGTACAGCTCGATCGCGGCGTCCGGCTGACTCAGGCGCTGCTCGACGAGGCGAGCGCGCTGCACGACGAGCGCGGCGCGATGCCGCGGGTCTCCGGCGACCGCGTTGGCCGCGCGCTCGTACGTCCGCGCGAGCGCTGTCCACGACTCGCTCGCGAGCTCGCACTGCTCGAGCGCCTTCAGAAGCGTCGCATCGCTTCGGTCGAGCTCGAGCGCGGCCGCGTAGGCGTCGCGGGCCTCCGCTCGCATTCCCATCACGTCCTCGAGCAGGCGCCCCTTGGCATGGAGCAGGGCGGCCTTCCTGTTCGGCGCTGAGGTGACGCGCACCTCTGCGTCGAAGAGCGCCAGCGCCGCCTGATGGTTCTTGCGCGCCAGCAGGACGCGACGCGCACCCCGGATCGCCGGCACGTGGTCCGGCGCTCGGCTCAGCGCTTCCTGGTAGTGCGCGCCCGCCCTGCGAAGGTCGCCGAGCGGCGTCTCCGACAGCCGCGCGATCTCGAAGTGCAGCCTAGCCGACCGCAGGGTGTCGGGGTTGGTCGCGAGCTCCGCCTCGCACGCACGCACGAACGCGAGCACGTCCTGCGAGAACGGGTCGTCGGCGGCAGTCGAGGCCGCGTGCTCGGGCAGCGGCGGGACGCTCGCTGGCGCCTGGAGCGTGCCCGCCGCGCTCGGTGTCGTCGGAGCGCTCGGCAACGCGGCGAGCGGTGAGGGCATCCCGACGCTCGTGGCCGTGCGCCCAAGCGGTGGCGCGGCGGGCGGGGCCACGAGAGCACGAGGGGGGGCGGGCGCAGACACCGCGGCGGTGGGCGTACCCACGCTCGGGACCGCCGGCCTTGGCAGCGGCACGCTCGGCTTCGGGGCCGTCCACGGGCCCGGGGCTCTCGGCGCGCTGGCCTGGGAAGGCGCGCCCGGCGTTCGTGGCGGTGGAGGCGCAACGCGAGGAGCCCCGGCGCTCAGCGGGGGCGCGGCGTTCAGCGGCGTTCCGAGGTCCTCGAGCACCACGTCCACCGTCGCATCCGCGCGGGGAGTCAGCGTCGCTTCCGAGAGGGCCAAGGTCGCTGCCGGTGTCCCAGCGACCGCGCGCTTCGACGAGTCGTCGCTCGACATCGAGCCTCCGTTCCAGCGCAGCCGCCCAAGCGAGCGTGAGCGACGCTGGAACCTGAGTAGCACGCCGCCGCGGCCCCCGGAACGCCGTTTTCGAGAGAAGACGAACCCGTCTTCGGCCCGTCAGCCCCAGCCAGCGGCGATGGCGAGCTCCGCGACGTCGGGTCGCGCTGCGCTCAGCTGCTTCTGCAGCTTCTTCTTTGCGCGGGCCTCGAGCTGTCGGGCGCGCTCGCGGGACACTCCGAGCTCGCGTCCGATGTCCGCGAGCGACATCTCGTCCTCGCTCATGATGCGCCGCTCGACGATGTACCGCTCCCGGCGGTCGAGCCCGTCGAGCGCACCCGAGAGCAGCTCGTGGACCGCGGCGCCGCGCTCGGCGTCGAGGTACTGATCGTCCTGCGCAGGCAGGTCGCCTGCGAGCGTGTCGATCAGCGTGGCCGTCGAGTCGTTGAACGCCTGTGCGTCGAGCGAGACATCGCGCGCGTCGAGGCGCCGCGTCATCTCCTGCATGCTTTGCTTCGAGACGTTGAACTTGGCGGCGAGGATCTCGTCGCGCTCGTCCGGGTCGTCGACGAGGTTTGCGACCTTGGCCCGCTCGCGGCGCAGCCGGAAGAAGATCTTCGAGCGGAGCGGGCCCGACCCTGCGCCTACCATCGTCGACGAGCGCACGACGAGGTCGAGCATGTACGCGCGGATCCAGTACCCCGCGTAGGTGACGAAGCGGGTGCCGCGCTCGGGGTCGAACTTGTTGACGGCCATCATCAGTCCGAGGTTCCCCTCCGCGACGAGGTCCCCCACCCGAATGCCATAGCGTCGGTACTGGAGCGCCACCGCCACGACGTACCGCAGGTTCGCCTCCACCAGCTGGTGTGACGCCACGCGATCCCCTTTCTGCAGGCGAAGCGCGAGGTCGTGCTCGTCCTCGCGCGAGAGCGTCGGGATGCTGCGAACGCGAGCGATGTACCGCGAGAGCGACGGGTCGTAGGTCGTGGAAGATGCCACCAGGAGCTCCTTCGAGAGAACCAGAGTAACGTTACGCAACGTTACTCTGCGAAACCGAGAAGACCAACTCAGCGCATTGCTAGACGGCCGGGCAGGGCGGCCACCTCGGCCTCTCGCCTGTTTCGGCCGCCCTTGTAGTCGTTCGAGGCCTACCGAAGGTTACAGCGCTGTCGACTGGCGATGCGGAACATGGGAGCGGGCGGCGCTTCACCAGCGCTCTCGCTCAGACGGGCCCGCGCGACCTCCTCGGAGGCCGCTCCGAGTCGCCCTCGCTCAGGCGCTGAAGCTCGACCCGCAGCCGCAGGTGCTCTTGGCGGTCGGGTTCGAGAACTTGAAGCCGGCGCCGTGCAGCCCCTCGACGTAGTCGATGGTCGTGTTCTCGAGGTACTGAAAGCTCATCATGTCCACGAAGAGCTTGATGCCCTCCGACTCGAACTCCTGATCGAGCTCGGTCATCTCGTCCTCGAAGTAGAGGTCGTAGCTGAACCCAGAGCAGCCGCCGCCGATGACGCGCAGGCGCAGGCCCTGCTCGCCGAGGTTCTCGGTCTGGCGGATCTCTCGGACCTTCTCTGCTGCCTTGGTGGTGAGCGAGATCATCGTCGTTGCTCCTTGCTGCCTAGCTCGTGTGCGGACCTGGTCGTTGTCCCAGGCACGAACCATAACGTCCGAGCGTGCTACCGACTAGGGGTACCGCTGCACTAACGTAACGGAATGAGCGGCGGCGTCAACCGCCTCAGAGACACGATGACCGACCTTCGAGGAAAGCGCGCGCTCGTCACAGGCGCTGGAACGCGCGTCGGGGCGGCGATCGCGACCGCGCTCGGGGCGCGAGGCATGCGCGTCGCGGTGCACTACCACCGCTCGCGCGGGGGGGCGGACGAGGTCTGCGCGGCGATCGAGCGGGCGGGGGGAACCGCGGAGGCGTTCGCGGCCGACCTCGCCGACCGGGACGCGGCGCGCGGCCTCGTCGACTCAGTCGTCGAGCGCTTCGGGGGGCTCGACCTGCTGGTCGCGAGCGCCGCGGGCTTCGAGCGCGTCGACTTCGACGACGTGGACGACGCCGCCTGGGACCGTACGATCGCGCTGAACCTCTCGTCCCCATTCGCGGTCGCGCACCGGGCGCGGCAGGCGCTTCGGGCCTCGCGGGGCTCGATCGTGTTCGTGACGTGCACGAGCGCGACGGTGCCCTACCGACACTATCTCCCGTACGTGGTGTCGAAGGGCGCGCTGCAGAAGCTGATGCGCGCGCTCGCGCTCGAGCTTGCGCCCGAGGTGCGGGTGAACGCCGTCGCGCCGGGCACCGTCTTGCCGCCGCCCGACATGGAGGAGGCCATGCTCGAGCGGCTGGCGGCGCGGGCTCCGCTCGAGCGCATCGGCAGCGCGGAGGACGTCGCGGACGCGGTCGTCTACCTTGCGGGCGCGCCGTTCGTGACTGGACAGGAGATCGTCGTCGACGGTGGGCGCACCGTCGCGGCGGGCGGGACCGGGCGCGTCGGCGACGATCCGCTCTGACGCGCGGCGGCGCTCAGACGTTGGTCGTGACGAGGACGCGCGTGACCGTGGCGTCGCCGTTCTCAAGCCGCACAGGCTGCGCGGCGACGGCGTACGCGCGCTTCAGATAGGCAAACGCGAGCGCGCGCCCGGTCGCGGGGTCGATCATGGACGAGGTGACGGAGCCGACCTCGGTGCCGTCGCTGAGCGTCACGGCGCTGCCCGGCGCAGGGGCTGTTTCCGCGTCGAGCAACACGATCTTACGGACGAGTTGGCCTCGGCTCTCCAGCGTGCAGACGATCTCCTGCCCGAGATAGCAGCCCTTTCCGAACGAAAGCGCCCGCTCTCGGAGCCCCGCTTCCTGCGGATATTGCCGGTCGCCGAAGTCAGTCCCGAAGCGCGGGCGGCCGCTCCGCATCGCGGCGAGCACCCGCGCTTCGGCGTCGACGGCGGACCCGCCGAGGGCTTCGGCCGCAGCGCAGAGCGCACGGAAGGCAGCGTCCGCGTCGGCTTGTGGGACCAGCACGTCGTAGCCTCCGGCGCCGAGGCGATCGCAGGGAAACGCCTGCGCAGAGGGGAGCGCGGCGCGCTCGACTGCCGCGTGGGCGGCTGGGCCTTGGGCGCTGAGGACCGCGACGTCGCTCAGGCGCTCGAGCTCCACGTCCTCCATGATGATGTACTTGCCGAGCTGCTCGAGCACCGCATCGACCGTGCTCGAGGGAACGACGAGCGCGAGGTCGTCGCCGCGGTCGAGGACGAACAAGTCCGTCAGGATCTTCCCGCTGAGGTGGATGATCAACGCGTAGACGGCGTCGCCGGCGTGCGTGGCGCGCACGTCGTTCGTCAGCTGCCCGTTGAGCCAGGTGCGCCGGTCATCGCCGGAGACCCGGACGATGGCGACGTCCTCGAGGCGATAGACGCCGACGGTCGTGGCGAGCGCATCGGCCTGTGCGGAGAGCGTCGTCATGCGGCGGTCTCTGGGTCGATCGGTCCTCTGGTGCAAGGTGCTGTGAACCCGGCGTCGTGCGGTGGCGTGAACCTTGGTTCGCACTTTTGCGGCGCCTGGCGCGAAACGACGCCAATGCGGCATCGGCCGTCGACGGACAGATGGCCTGCCGCTTGCTACCTTGGCGAGACCATGCCCGTCGTCCGACGCCTCGCTCCGGTCTTCCTCGGTGGGTTCGCGCTGGCCGCGGTGCTCGGGTTCACGCTCGCCCCGGTGGTATCCGCCCAGGACGACGCCGCGGGCCTCGAGCAGATGCTCACGCGGATCAACCAGATGCGGTCTGCGGCGGGCGTCGGGACGCTCGCCCGCGACGCACGCCTCGACGCGGCTGCCCAAGTGCACAGCGCGGACATGGCCGCCAACGACCTGCTCGCGCACGTCTCGCCGCGCACCGGCGACCCGAACGCCCGCGTCGCGGCGGTGGGTATCACAGGCGCGCAGATCGCCGAGAACATCGCGCTCAACGCGGACGTGCTCGCAGCGCACGGCGCGTTGGTCGGAAGCGAGGCGCATCGCGCCAACCTCATGAATCCCGCGCTCACTCACATTGGGCTCGCGGCGGCGCGCTCGGCTCGTGGCGTGTACGTCACGCAGGTCTTCGCGACGCT
>CAIUAC010000612.1 GCA_903896985.1 uncultured Sandaracinus sp. | reverse complement strand
GAGCTCGGCTGCGCGGGCGCGCAGCTCGGCGGCGCCGGGGTCCTCGGGGTCGAGCACCTCGTGGAGCGGATGGAGCGCGAAGGCTCGGACGAGGAGCCCGGGGTGCGGGACCTCGAGGCGCGGCGTCTGCACCGTCTCGCCGCGGATCCAGAGCACGTCGAGGTCGATGGTGCGCGCGCCCCAGCGCTCGCGGCGCTCCCGCCCGAGCGCGTGCTCGATGCCGAGCAGCACCTCGAGCAGCGCCTCGGGCTCGAGCGTCGTCTGCAGGCGCACGGCGGCGTTGAGGAAGTCCGGCTGAGGCTGCGTCAGCGCGGGGGTCGCGACGACGCTCGAGCGCGCCTCGACGACGACCTCGGGGTGCGCCTCGAGCCGCGCGACCGCCGCCGCGAGGTACGCAGCGCGCTCGCCGAGGTTGCTGCCGAGGCCGACGACGACCTGGCGGTTGCTCATGTCCAGGTGCGCGTGCGCGCGATCGGGCGCTCCTCGGCGTTCCAGCGGATCATGCCGCCGCTCACCGAGTAGACCTCGCGGAACCCGCGCGCGACGAGCGAGGTCGCCGCCTTGGC
Source organism: uncultured Sandaracinus sp. (assembly GCA_903896985.1). GTDB lineage: Bacteria > Myxococcota_A > Polyangia > Polyangiales > JADJQN01 > CAIUAC01. Next base: position 2,611 of record CAIUAC010000612.1, on the reverse strand, counting down.
GCTGCGGCCGCCCGCCTTGCAGATGCAGACGACCTGCGCGCCCGGGTCGACGTCCGGGAGCCCCTGCGCGAGGACCTGCGCGAGCGGCACATGGCGCACCCCATGGATGTGCCCGAGCTCCTCGAGCAGCTCCGCCTCCTCGCGCACGTCGATGAGGACGAGGTGCGAGCGGCCGGCGATGTCCCCTGGACGCGCCTCGAGATAACCTTGCGCGGTGGGCGGGGCGTCGGTGAGCTTGGGGGCGGTCACGGGGCGCGATCGTAGCAGGCGGCGCGACGCAGAGAAGTCCGTCATCGGGACACGCGCTTCGGCGCAGACCCCGGTCGACACTCCGCGTCCGCGTCCGTCATACTCGCGCACCCATGCGCCGCACCCGCACGTCCGCTCTCACGCCTGCTTCCGCGGTCTTTTGCTCCTGCGCGGCGCTCCTCGCCGGGCTCGCCGGCTGCGGCGACGACGGCCCCGGGGGCCCGGCGCCGCTCGCACCGACCTCGATCCCCGACGACACGCACGGCCCCTCGACGCTCGCGGACATCGACGGCGATGGCGTGCCGAACGCGAGCGACAACTGCCCGACGATCGCGAACGCCGATCAGCGCAACGCCTGCCATCAGGTCGCGCCGCCCGCGCTGACGGGCGACGTCGTCAGCGACGGCGTCGCGCACATGAACTGGGTGCGCGCGAGCGTCGGCCTCGGCCCCGTGACCGAGGACGCGACGCTCTCGCACGGCTGCGCGGTGCACCTCGACTACCTGACGGCGCTCTCGGCGGAGGTCGGCAGCCCGCAGCTCGCGCACGAAGAGGACCTGACGAAGGCGTACTCGAGCGCGGAGGGCAACGAGGCGGGCATCAACTCCGTGCTCTCGATCGGTGAGGGCGAGATCGCGTCCGCGATCGACGGCTGGATGGAGACGCTCTATCACCGCCTGCCGCTGATTCACCCGGGGATGACGCGCATCGGCGTCGCGGTGACGGGGCGCTACGCGTGCCTGCAATATCGGCCCGGCACCGACGGGCGCGTGCAGGCGCCGCACGAGATCTTCTGGCCGCCCGCGGACATCGAGGAGACGAGCCGGACCTTCGGCGGCTTCGAGTCCCCGTGCCCGACGATCGACGATCCGCTGAGCGGCGGCAGCTGCCCGGGGAGCGCCGCGATCGCGTCCATCGGCCTCAACGGCTGGGGCGCGCTGAGCGCCGCGACGGCGACGCTGCGCAACGTGGACACCGGCGCGGACGTGCCGCTCTATCGCGTCTACTACGACGGCGGGCCGAGCGTGCACGAGCAGCAGGGCTACCTCGACGGCACCATCGCGCTCGTGCCGCCGGCGGGCTCCGCGCTCGACCTCGCGCTCTACGAGGCGACGGCGAACGTGACGATCAGCGGCGCCGCGCAGACGTTCCGCTGGCGCTTCCGCACGGGTCGCCCGCTGCCGACGGATGTCGCCTGCGACGCGGACGGACCGCACCACGACCTCGCCAACGCGCTCCCCGTCGGCGTCGGCCAGCAGTACGCGAAGGTCTGCGATCGCCCGGATTTCTATCGGATCACGGGCGCAGGCGCGCACACGGTCGAGATCCACTTCGTGCACGCGGACGGCGATCTCGACCTGCACGCCTACGACGCGGCGGGCACTGCGGCGGGGGAGAGCGCGGGCCAGAGCGACACCGAGGTCGTGACCGTACCGGCGGGCGGCGCGGTCGAGGTCTTCGGCTTCAACAGCGCGATGGGCACGTACCTGCTCCGCGTGCGCTGAGCCGCCGCGATGTCGAGCATCGAGCGCGAGGCCCCGCGCGGGCGCGATGAGCCAGACGAGCGCGTGCTGCGCGTCGTCGAGCTGAACCGCGTCGCGCGCGCCGCGCTCGAGAGCGGCTTCCCCGATGTGTGGGTCGAGGGCGAGCTGAGCGACGTGGTGCGCGCGGCTTCGGGGCATCTCTACTTCACGCTCAACGACGGGCAGGAGCCGGCGCAGGTGCGCGGCGTGATGTTCCGCAACGACGCGAGGCGCGCGAAGGCGCGCTTCGTCAACGGCGAGAAGGTGCGGCTGCGCGGCGGGCTCACGCTCTACGAGGCGCGCGGCAGCTATCAGCTCGTCGCGCGCGTCGCGCTGCCGGCGGGCGAGGGCGGTCAGCACGCCGAGCTCGCAAAATTGCGGGAGAAGCTCGCGAAAGAGGGGCTCTTCGACCCGAAGCGCAAGCGCCCGCTGCCGCGTGTGCCGCGCGTCGTCGGCGTCGTGACGAGCACGGCGGGCGCGGCGGTGCACGACATCATCGAGGTCGCGCGCGCGCGCTGCCCGGTGCGCATCGTCGTCGCGAATTGCCTCGTGCAAGGCGCAGAAGCGCCGGGCTCGATCGTGCGCGCGCTGATCGCCATCCAAAAATTGCCGGAGCTCGAGGTCGTGATCGTCGGGCGCGGCGGCGGCGGCGCAGAGGACCTCGTCGCCTTCCAAGACGAGCGCGTCGCGCGCGCCATCGCGGCGTGTCGGGTGCCGGTCGTCAGCGCCGTCGGGCACGAGGTGGATGTGACCATCGCGGACCTCGTCGCGGATGTGCGCGCGGCGACTCCGTCGAACGCCGCGGAGCTCGTCGTGCCAGATCGGCGGGCGCTCCTCGG
>CAIUAC010000611.1 GCA_903896985.1 uncultured Sandaracinus sp. | reverse complement strand
CCCGCGTCGAGGAACGTCGCGCGCACGCCCGGCGCGACGTCGAAGGCGCGGTGATAGGGCACGGCGATCATCGCCTCGAGCGCGCGCAGCACATCGTCTGCGGTGTAGAGCGGCTCGACGTGCTCGCCCGAGAGCTCCCCGCGATCGATCAGCTTGTTGACGACGCGCGCGTCGCTCTCCTGGATGTGCGCCGCGTCCTCGAGCATCACCGCGCAGAGGTCGCGCGTCGCGGGCGTCGAGAAGATCGGCCCGCGATAGCCGTGCGAGGCGAGCACGGGGAGCGCGCCCGAGTGATCGATGTGCGCGTGGGAGAGGATCACGGCGTCGACGTCGCCCGGACGAAAGGGCAGCGCGCGGTTGCGCTCGAGCGCCTCGCGACGACGGCCTTGGAAGAGCCCGCAGTCGAGCAGCACCGTCGCGCGCGAGGTGCGGACCAGGTGCATCGAGCCCGTCACCGTCTGCGCTGCGCCGAGGAAGTCTATGTGCATGGTGGCGCGCAGCATCGCGCAGAGCCGACCGCGCAAGCAACCGCGCTCAGCTCAGAGCGCGGCGCCGACGAGCGCGCCGACGCCCGCCGTCAGCGCCATCGCGAGCGCACCCCAGAACGTCACGCGGAGCGCCGCGGGGCCCATCTTCGCGCCGCCGACGCGCGCGGACACGCTGCCGAGCGCCGCCAGCGAGATCAGCGCAGCGCCCGCCACCGTCGGCAGCAGCAGGTGCATCGGGACCAGCGCCGCGATCGCGAGCGGCAGCGCAGCGCCCGCGGCGAAGCTCCCCGCCGACGCCAGCGCCGCCTGCAGCGGGCGCGCGCTCAGCGTCTCCGTGATGCCGAGCTCGTCCCGCGCGTGCGCGCCCTCGGCGTCGTGCGCCATCAGCTGCTCCGCGACCTGCTCGGCGAGCGCGCGGTCGAGCCCGCGGCCGACGTAGATGGCCGCGAGCTCCTTGTGCTCAGCGACGGGGTCCGCGGCGAGCTCGGCGCGCTCCTTCTCGAGCTCGGCGCGCTCCGTGTCGGCCTGCGAGTGCACCGAGACGTACTCGCCAGCGGCCATCGACATCGCGCCCGCGACGAGCCCGGCGCCGCCCGCGACCAGGAGGCTGCCGCGCGTGGCGTGCGACGCGGCGACGCCGAGCACCAGGCTCGCGGTGGACACGATGCCGTCGTTGGCGCCGAGCACCGTCGCCCGCAGCCAGCCGATGCGCTCCGTGCGGTGCCATTCGCTGTGGGTTCGAGACATCGGGCGTCCTTAGCCTGCCTCGCGCGCGCCGGCACACCGCGCGGCGCGCACACCACTCCGTGGCCCAACCGGACCTCGCGCGGTACGCTCGCGCGCCATGACACGCGTCGCCAATTTCAATCCTGGTCCCGCTGCGCTTCCGCTCTCTGCCCTCGAGCTCGCTCGCGACGAGCTGCTCGACTTCGAGGGCTCGGGCATGTCGATCCTCGAGCACTCGCACCGAGGCGCCGTCTACATGAAGGTGCACGACGAGGCGATGGCGCTCTTCCGCGAGCACGCGCGCGTGCCGGCGGACTTCGAGATCCTCTTCTTGCAGGGGGGCGCGAGCCAGCAGTTCGCGGTCGTGCCGATGAACCTGCTGCACCCCGGGCAGAGCGCCGACTACGCGCTCACCGGCGTCTGGGCAGAGAAGGCCTTCGCCGAGGCGAAGAACGTCGGCACCGTCCGCAAGGCGGCCGACACGGGCACCGACGGCAAGTACACGCGCGTGCCGACGCAAGAGGAGCTCAACCTCGATCCGAAGGCCGCGTACTTCCACTACACGACCAACAACACCGTGATGGGCACGCAGTACCACTACGCGCCCGACACCGGGAACGTCGTGCAGGTCCTCGATATGTCGAGCGACGTGCTCTCGTACCCGCTCAACTGGTCGAAGGTCGGGCTCGTCTACGCCGGCGCGCAGAAGAACATCGGGCCGACGGGCATCACCGTCGTCATCGTGCGCAAGGACCTGATCGCCTCGGGGCGCAAGGACATCCCGGTGATCTTCCGCTACGCGACGCACGCGAAGGAGCAGTCGCTCTACAACACGATCCCGACGTTCGGCGTGTACCTGATCCGCAACACGCTCCGCTGGATCGCGGCGCAGGGCGGCGTGATGGCGCTGAAGAAGACGAACGGCGAGAAGGCGCGCCTGATCTACGCGGCGATCGACGAGAGCGCGGGCTTCTACCGCGGGCCGGTCGAGGTCGCGTCGCGCAGCGAGATGAACGTCGTGTGGAACCTGCACACGCCGGAGCTCGAGGCGGCATTCCTCAAGGACGCCGAGGCGCGCGGGCTCGCGGGGCTCAAGGGTCACCGCATCGTCGGCGGGCTGCGCGCGTCGATCTACAACGCGGTGCCGCTCGCGGACGTGCAGAAGCTCGTCACGTTCATGAACGAGTTCCGCGAGACTCACAGCTGAAGGCTGAGTCCGCGAGACTCATAGCTGAAGGCTGAGTCCGCGAGACGCATAGCTGAAGGCTCGGTCGGCCGAGACTCACAGCTGAGCGCTCAGCGCCCGCGGCGTGCTCGAGAGATCGCGAGCACGTCCGCGAGGACGCCCGCGGCGGTGACGGCGCCGCCCGCGCCGGCGCCCTGCACGACGAGCGGGTAGTCGCTGTAGCGCTCGGTGTGAAACGCCACGAACGCCTCCGTGCCGCGGAGGCGCGCCGCGGGGTGAGCCTCGGCGACGCCGATGGGTCCGACGCGCACGCGCGCCTTGGCGCCCGGGGTCGCCGCGTCGGGCGCGGCGACGCTGACGAGGTAGCGCAGCACCTTGCCCTCACGACGCAGCGCCTCGATGCGCGCCTCGAACGCGTCGTCGTAGGTGGCGAGCGCGTCGAAGAACGCGTCGACGCTGTCGTGCGCGAAGAACTCTGCGGGCACGAAGGGCTCGACCTCGACGTCCTCGAGCTCGAGCGAGAGGCCGAGCT
>CAIUAC010000610.1 GCA_903896985.1 uncultured Sandaracinus sp. | reverse complement strand
GCGGCGCTCGGCGTCGCGACGCCGCGCGATCTTGGGGCGCTTCGGGATGGGCTCGCCGCGGCGCGCAGCGTCGTCGAGCGGCTGCGGCGACGTGAGCGCGCGCTCGCCGATGGGCTCGGACCGTGTCTGCCCGATGACCTCTGCGAGGAGGTCGCGGACGAGCTCGCCACGGCGCTCTGCGACTCACCGCCGATCTCTCCGCGCGAAGGCGGCATCTTCCGCGACAAGCTCGACGCGCGCATCGACGAGCTTCGCGAGCTGTCGTCATCGGGCAAGGATGTGCTCCTCGCGCTCGAGCAGCGCGAGCGTCAGCGCACCGGCATCGCGTCGCTGAAGATCCGCTTCACGCGCGTGTTCGGCTACTACCTCGAGGTCACCAAGCGAAACCTCGCGCAGGTGCCCGCCGACTACCGGCGCAAGCAGACGGTCGCCGGCGCCGAGCGCTTCACGACGCAGGAGCTCGACGACCTGCAGGTGAAGATCCTCAACGCCGACGAGCGCCTCCAAGGGCTCGAGGGCGAGCTCTTCGAGGAGCTGCGCGCGCGCGTCGCGCAGCACTCGCATCGCCTGCACGGGCTCGCGGCGCGGCTCGCCGATCTCGACGTGCACGCGGCGCTCGCGGAGGTCGCGCATCGCTTCGGCTACGTGCGTCCGACCATCGACGACGGCTCCGTGCTCGACCTGCGCGGGCTGCGGCACCCGGTCGTCGAGCGCCTCGCGGCGGCGGGCGCGTTCGTGCCGAACGATGTGCGCCTCGACTCCGCTGGCGAGCGGATGATGATCGTCACCGGCCCGAACATGGCCGGCAAGTCCACGGCGATGCGGCAGACGGCGCTCGCCGTGATCCTCGCGCAGGCGGGCGCGTTCGTCCCCGCGAAGAGCGCGCAGGTCGGCGTCGTCGACCGCGTCTACACGCGCGTCGGCGCGAGCGACAACCTCTCGGGCGGTCAGAGCACGTTCATGGTCGAGATGAAGGAGACGGCGGCGATCCTCCTCGGCGCGACGCGTCGCTCGCTCGTCGTGCTCGACGAGATCGGGCGCGGCACGAGCACCTACGACGGCCTCGCGATCGCGTGGGCCGTCGCCGAGCAGCTGCACGACGGCGTCGGCTGCCGCGCGATGTTCGCGACGCACTATCACGAGCTCTGCGAGCTCGAGAGCACGCGCCCCGGCGTCGTGAACTTCAACGTCGCGGCCCGCGAATATCGCGGCGAGGTCGTGTTCCTTCACGAGCTCGTGCGGGGCGCGGCGAGCAAGAGCTACGGCGTCGCGGTCGCGCGCCTCGCGGGCGTCCCTGAGAAGGTCCTCGCGCGGGCGAAGGCGATCCTCGGCGCGCTCGAGCTCGGCGCCGCGCTGCCGTCCGGCGGGCACGCGAGCGTTCGACCGCGCGACGAAGCGGGCAGGGCGCAGCTCGACCTGTTCGGCGGCGTCGCCCCGAGCGCGGCTCCTGCGCCGGAGAGCGCGGTCGAGCGAGAGCTGCGCGCGCTCGAGATCGAGCGGCTGACTCCG
>CAIUAC010000609.1 GCA_903896985.1 uncultured Sandaracinus sp. | reverse complement strand
TCACTCGCCGTCGGGCTTCGCCGCCGCGGCGGCCTTCGCGGCGAGCGCCGCGTCCTTCTTCGCCTTCATCGTCGTGCGCAGCCGGGCCGCGTAGCCGAGCTTGTTCTCTTGCTTCGTGCGGCTGAGCGCGAGGGCGTCGTCGGGCACGTCCTTCGTCACGGTCGTGCCCGTCGCGACGTACGCGCCGCGGCCGACGGTGACCGGCGCGACGAGCTGCGAGTCGGAGCCGATGAACGCGCCGTCGAGCAGGCGCGTCGTGTGCTTCTGAAAGCCGTCGTAGTTGCAGAAGATCGTGCCCGCGCCGACGTTCACGTCCTCGCCGATCACGCCGTCGCCGAGGTACGCGAGGTGATTCGCCTTGCTGCGCGCGCCGAGCGAGGTCGCCTTCGTCTCGACGAAATTGCCGACGTGCGCGTCCGGGCCGAGCGTCGACTTCGGCCGCAGGTGCGAGAACGGACCGACCTGCGCGCGCTCGCCGATCACGCTGTCCGTCGCGACGGTGTACGGCTTCAGCCGCGCGCCCGCCTCGACGAGGACGTCCTCGAGCACGCAGCCGACGTCGAGGCGCGCGCCTGCGCCGATCTGCGTGCGCCCGCGCAGCACGACGCCGGGCTCGAGCGTCACGTCCGCCGCGATGACGACGTCCGCGTCCACGTACGTCGTGCTCGGATCGCGCAGCGTCACGCCGCTCTTCGCGAGCGCGCGGTTGAGGCGCTCGCGCAAGAGCGTCTCGGCGCGCGCGAGGTCGTAGCGGTCGTTGACGCCGTGGAGGTCCTCCATCGGCCACGCGCGCCCGGCGACGCCCGCGGCGTCCTCCTGCGCGGCGCGCGCGACGACGTCCGTCAGGTACAGCTCGCCCTGCGCGTTCTTCGCGTCGAGCGCCGCGATCGAGCGCGCGAGAAAGCGCTTCTCCACCGCGTAGACGCCCGGGTTCATCTCGCGAATCGCGCGCTCTGCTGCGCTCGCGTCCTTGTGCTCGCGGATCGCGACGATGCGCCCGCCCTCGTCGCGCACGACGCGCCCGTAGCCCGTCGGATCGTCGACGACGCCGGTCAGCATCGCGCACTTCGAGCGCGCGCCGTCTGCGCCCCGCGTGGCCTCGAGCAGCGCGCTGAGCGCCTCGTGCCGCAAGAGCGGCGTGTCTCCGCAGAGCACGACGACGTAGTCGTCCTCGCTCACGCCCTCGAGCGCGGGCAGCGCCGAGCGCACCGCGTCGCCCGTGCCGAGCTGCCGCTCCTGCACCGCCGTCGTGACGCGCCCGTCGGCCGTGTGCGCGGGGAAGCGCGCCGCGAGCGTCGCCGCGACCGCCTCGCGCCCGTGTCCGACGACGACGACGACCCGCGTCGCGCCCGCGTCGAGCGCCGCGTGCACCGGCCAAGCGACCAGCTCTCGCCCGCAGAGCGGGTGCAGCACCTTCGGCAGCGCGCTCTTCATGCGCGTCCCTTGCCCCGCCGCGAGCACCACCGCGACGAACCCCGCGCGCTCAGTCATCGCTCACTCCTCTTCGACGACCTGCGCGCGCTCGGTGCCGACGAGAAAGCCGGCGACGCGAGCGAGCGAGCGCAGATCGTGGACGTCTTCCTCGAACGCCGGCACCTCGACGTAGAGCATCGTCTTGCCGCCGCGCGCCTTCAGCCGCTCGGTCTCGATGCGGTCGGCGATCGCGAGCAGGCGCTCGTCGTCGAGCGCGCGGTGCATCCTCGACACCGCTTGCGCCGCGTCGACGCTCGCCGGCAGCACGGCGCGCGCGGCCGCCTCGAGCTCCGCCGTGCCGACGTGCGGCTCCGCGTGCAGCGGGTGGATCTGATTGACGATGTAGGCCTCGCAGCCCATCCCCGTCGAGCGCAGGCGCTCCCCGAGGAACAGGCTCTCGTCGACCGCGAGCGGCTTCGGGCTCGTGACGACGACGAACGCGACCTCGGGGCTGCGGAGCGCGTCCGACATCTGCTTCGCGCGCTCGCGGAAGCCCCCGAAGAGCGCGTTCAGCTCCACGACGAAGTGCGCGACCTCGTCGAGGAACTCTGCGCCGGTGAAGTTCGCCAGGCCCCGGATCAGGAACGACGCGCCCTTGCCGAGCAGGTTGAGCGAGAGCTTGCCGCTCGACTGAAAGGCCGTCGTGAACCAGCGCATCGCCTGCGAGTCGATCGTGCTCGTCAGCTTCTCGGGCGCGTCGAGGAAGTCGAGCGCGTTCGAGGTCGGCGGCGTGTCGAGGATGATCAGGTCGTAGCGAGAGTCGCCGCGCACCGCGTGCAGCTTCTCCATCGCCATGTATTCCTGCGTGCCCGCGAGGGACGTCGAGACGTACTGATAGAGCTTGTTGGCGAGGATGCGCTCGGCGCGCTCCGGCGTCGGGGCGAAGCGCACGACGATCTCGTCGAAGGTGCGCTTGGTGTCGAGCATCATCGCCGAGAGCGAGCCCGCGCAGACGAGCCCTTGCTCCTCGAAGATCGAGGGCGCGATCAGCTGCTCGTCGGTCGTCATCTCGCGCAGCCCGAGGCTGTTCGCGAGGCGCCGCGCCGGGTCGATCGTCAGGCAGAGGACGCGCTTGCCGCCCATCGCAGCGTGCAGCGCGAGCGCGGCAGCGGTCGTCGTCTTGCCGACGCCGCCTGAGCCCACGCACACCACGACGCGATGGCTCGCGAGCACGTCCGAGAGGGTCATTGCGGCCGCGGAACCTAGCACATCCGATCCGTGATACACGTTTTGCAGGTCGTGGGCGCAGAGGTTCTCGGAGTCCACGGAGCCGCATGGTCAAGCGCATCGTCCTCGTCGGGGCTCACACGGAGCCGCGCGATCTCACGCAGAGCGCCCTCGTCGCCGCAGGCTTCGAGGTGGACGCGCACGCGAGCGGTGAGGCTGCGCTCGAGGCGATGCGCGCGCAGGCGCCCGACGCGCTCGTCACCGACTTCACGCTCGGCGCGCTCGGTGGCGCGGAGCTCGCGGCGCGCGCGCGCGTCGGCGGTGCGGGGCGCAGGCTCTTCGTCGTCGCGCTCGCGGAGCCCGGCGTCGCGGCGCCGCCCTCGGCGTTCGATGAGGTGCTGCGCAAGCCCGTGGACCTCACGGAGCTGATCGCGCTCCTGCGCGCCTGAGGCGCGCTCGCGCGGCCTCAGCGGCTGCAGCCGGAGACGTGCCCGGGCGGCGTGTTCGGCGGCACGACGACGGGGTGCGGGACCGTCGGACTCTCGGCGCACGCGACGCGGCGGAAGACGACGGGGATGTTGCGGAAGGCGTGCCCGTCGTCGAGGATCGACTGAAATTCCATCAGCGAGAAGTCGATCTTCCCGCTGTAGGTGTCGACGGCGTAGCCGCCCATGAAGCCGCAGTAGTCGCGCTCGACGGTGTACTCGATCCCCGAGAAGACGATCGTGCCGTCAGGCGCGACGGTGCCGCGCGCGGTCTCCCGCACCTCGGCGCGGGTCCTCCCCGAGTCACACGCAGGCGGCTCGGAGGTGCGCTCGTCGCCCGTCCAGAAGTGCACGCGCATCTGTCCAGTCAGCTGACTCGGCTGCCCCGGGACGCGCCGCACGTCGAGGTTGACGACGTACCACTGCCGCTGCTGCGGATAGAACGCGTGCGACATCCACGTGCCCGTCACGGGATCGCTGCAGTCCGTCGCCGGGGGCGGCAGCCGCGCGCGCTGCTCCTGCACGTTGGCGGGCGCGTGGATCGGCCAGCCCATCAGCGCGAGCACGCCCGCGCAGCCCGCGAGCCAGCGCACCCAGCGCGAGCGTCTGCGGGCCTCTGGCGATCGCGCGCGCACGCCCCGCTCAGCTCGCGAGCAGCCCCGCGCCGTGGAGCGCGGCCTCTCTCGCGTGCGCGAGGAGGCGGTCCGCACCGCGCGCGAGGAGCGATGAGGCGATCTCTCGCCCCGCGTCGATCGCCGCCTGCAGGCGCACCGCGGGGTCGTCGCTCGTCAGCCAAGCGTCCGTGCCCGCGCGGAGGACCTCTTCGCCGTCCACCGAGCCGACGAGCCCGTCGACGCGCAGGCGCGAGCCGTCCGGCTCGAGGCGCGCGTGCGCCGCCATCGGCGCCTGACAGCCGCCCTCGAGGCTGCCGAGAAACGCGCGCTCCGCCTCGACGCAGAGGCGCGTCGGCGTGTGCTCGAGCGGCGCGAGCAGCGCGCGCGTGCGCTCGTCGCTGGCGCGCGCCTCGAGCGCGAGCACGCCCTGACCGACGGCGGGGAGCGAGATATCGACCGGGATCGGCCAGAGCGGCCGCTGGTCGAGGCCGAGGCGGCGCAGCCCGGCGTAGGCGAGCACGATCGCGTCGTACTGCCCCTCGTCGAGCTTGCGCAGGCGCGTGTCGACGTTGCCGCGCAGCATGGCGTAGGCGAGGTCGTTGCGGAACGCGCGCAGCTGACAGCTGCGCCGCAGCGAGCTCGTGCCGATGCGCGCCCCGGCGCTGAACGCGTCGAGCTCTTGGCCGCTCTTGGAGACGAGCACGTCGCGCGGGTCCTCGCGCTCCGGCACGCAGACGAGCGCGAGCCCCTCGGCGAGCATCGCGGGCACGTCCTTCATCGAGTGCACCGCGAAGTCCGCGCGCCCGTCCGCGATCGCGGCCTCGACCTCGCTGACGAAGAGGCCCTTGCCGCCGATCTTCGAGAGCATCCCGGTCTGGTTGCGGTCGCCCTCGGTGACGATCTGCACCTCCTCGATCTCGAGGCCAGGCCAGCGCGCGCAGAGCTGCGCGCCGATCGCGCGGGTTTGCGTCAGCGCGAGCAGGCTCTTGCGCGTCGCGACCCGGAGCACGTTCTTCACAGTTCCCCCTGGGCGACGCAGATCATTCGGCTCTTCACAGTTCCCCTTTGGCGACCGCGGTCGCAGCGTTCTTGGCGGGCGGCGTCGCGGCCGGCGCGTCGCCTCGATCGAGATCGAAGAGGCGCCGGACGGCGTGCAAGAGCTGCCCGCCGTGATCGGCCTCGACGCCCTTCTTCAGCTCGGTCAGCGGCTGATGGAGCAGCTTGTTGACCATCGCGTCGCCCATCTTCTCGAGGCTCTTGCGGTCCTCGTCGCTGAGCGAGCGCAGGCGCGGCGCGGTGCGCTCGAGCTCCGCCATCACGACCTCGCGGAAGCGCGTGCGGAGCGCGACGATGGTCGGCGTGAGCTCGAGGCTCTTGCGCCAAGACTCGAACTCCAGCACCTCGCCCTGCACGATGCGCTCGGCGGACTCAGCCTCTTTGCGGCGCGCGTCGACCGCGCCGCGGGACACGCTCTCGAGCTGATCGACGTCGTAGAGGAAGACGTTCTCGAAGTCGCCGACGCGCGGGTCGATGTCGCGCGGGACGGCGATGTCGACGAGCAGCATCAGGCGATGCCGCCGCGCCTTGACGACCGTCTGCATGACCTCGTGCGTGATCACGAAGCGCGGGCTCGCGGTCGAGCTGATCACGACGTCCGCGAGCGTCAGCTCCGCCGCGAGATCCTCGAAGGTGCGCGCCTCGCCCTCGTACGCCGCGGCGAGCGTCTGCGCGCGCTCGAGGCTGCGGTTGAGCACGACGAGCCGAGCGCCGTCGTTGCGGAGCACCTTGGCGGCGGCTTCCGCCATCTCGCCCGCGCCGACGAGCAGCACGCGGCGCCCCTCGAGCTTGCCGAAGACCTTGGCCGCGAGCTCGCAGGCGATGTTGCTGACGCTGACGGAGCCCGCGGCGATGCCCGTCTCCGAGCGCACGCGCTTGGCGACCGTGAACGCCTTCTGAAAGCAGCGCGAGAGCATCGCGCCCGCCGTACCGGCGCCCTCGGCGGCGGTGAAGGCGTCCTTCACCTGCCCGAGGATCTGCGGCTCCCCGAGGACCATCGAGTCGAGGCTCGAGGCCACGCGAAAGACGTGCGAGACGGCGTCCCCGCCGGAGCGCTCGTAGAGGTGCGCGTCGAGGTCGCTCGACTTCGCGCGCTGCGCGAGCCACTGCCGCGCCGCCCGCGAGCCGAGCACCGGATCGGTCGCCGCGGCGTAGACCTCGACGCGGTTGCACGTCGAGATGACGACGGTCTCGTCGACCGAGCCCGTCGCGACGAGCGCGCGCAGGTCCTCGGTCAGCTGCTCGGCGGGGATCGCGAGGCGCTCTCGGATCTCGAGGGGCGCGGTGCGATGGGAGAGCCCGACGACGAAGATCTCGCGGGCGCTCACAGGGCCTCCGCGCGGAGCACGTAGCCGACGAGCACGACGACGGCGCACGCGAAGCCGAGCATCGTGCCGATCGCCGCCCGCCTCCCGCGCCAGCCGGCGAGCACGCGCAAGAACAGCACGCCCGCGAAGAACAGCCACGCGAGCATCGCCGTCAGGCGCGACACGTTGAACGACGGGTGCTCACCGAGGCGCGCCGCGACGACCGCGCCCGTGATGATGCCGACCGTCAGCAGGGGGAAGCCGATCGTGACGAGCTGAAAGCCGAGCGAGTCGAGCACGTCGAGCGGCGGCAGGCGCTGGAACAATCCGCCGAGCTGCTTCTTGCGGAGCAGGCTCTCCTGGATGAGGTAGGCGAGGGCGACGGCGAACGCGAGCGCGAAGGCGACGACGCCGAGGATGTTCACGCCGACGTGCACCGGCAGGAGCGCAGAGCGCACGGGCTCCGGCACGGCGGCGACGTTGCGCTGAAACCCCGCGCCGAGAAAGAGCAGCAGCGTGACGGGCGTGATGAACGCGCCGAGCACGGCGAGGCGATACCGGCGCAGCGCGAGCAGGTAGCCGATCGCGATCAGCGCGGAGGTCGTCGCCAACATCTGCCGGATGTCGGCGGTCGGCAGGTTGCCCCCGACGGCGTAGTCGGCGCCGAGGAACACGATGTGCGCGACGACCGCCGCGCCGAGCAGGCGCGTGGCCCAGCGGCCGAGATCCTCTGCGCCGCGCACGGCGAAGACGAGATAGAGCGCGCCGGCGATCGAGTAGAGCGCGGCGGCGGCGAGGAAGGTGAGGGTGACGATCACGCGCGTATCACTGGGACTGAAGGAAGAAACGCGCAAGGAGGTCGATCTCACCCGTCGGCGGTTCGCCCATCGCCGCCCGCGTGGCGCCCGCGAGCGAGTCGCCGCTGATCACGGAC
>CAIUAC010000608.1 GCA_903896985.1 uncultured Sandaracinus sp. | reverse complement strand
GCGGTCAAGGAGTCGGCGCTGCGGCTCGACGTGGAGCGGTGCGAGGTCGTCGGTGACGGCGGGCGGGCGTACGGGCTGTGGCAGGAGCACGCGAGCAAGCGGCAGGTCGCGTCGCTGTGCGGGCCTGCTGGCTTGGCGATGCAGGCCGACAAGGCGTTGCGCCACCTCGCCTACTGCGCCGAAGGCTCCGCGAGCGCGGAGGCGATGGTCGGCTGCTACGCTGGGCGCGCGCCGAGCCACGCGAAGGTCACGGAGCGGCTGGCGCTGGCGAGGAAGTTGGCGACGCCGTGAGTGAGCCGCGCGAGCTCCCCGACGTGCTCACCCCCTGCACGCCGACGCAGCTTGCGCGCGAGCTTGCGTGGTCGTGGATCGCCCGCTTCGGCTCTCCCCCGACGACGAAGGCGCTGTGCATCCTGCTCGCGCAATGGGCGCTGGAGACGGGGCGCGGGCGCTACTGCCACGCCTGGAACATCGGCAACGCGAAGTCTACGCGCCGAGACGGGCGCTCGTGGACGTACTACCGCTGCAACGAGGTCATCGGCGGCAAGGTCGTGTGGTTCAACCCTCCCGACGACGGCTGCTGCTTCCGAGCGTACGAGACGCTGCGCGAGGGCGCGGTTGACTACCTCGACACCATCGCGCGGCGGTACAAGGCTGCATGGCCCGCCGTGCTCAACGGCGACCCTGCGGGGTTCGCCCACGAGTTGAAGCGCCTCAACTACTACACGGCGAACGAGAACGCCTACCGCAACAGCGTCGTTTCCTTGTTCTGTGAGTTCTTGCCGACCATCACGCACGGCATGGTTGACGACGTTGCCGCGCACTTCAACGACGAGGACGACGCGGAGAACCGCGAGCGGTTGCTTGGCCTGCTTGCCGTCTCGCTCGCGGAGCAGACGCGCGACCTCGACGCTGGGCCGGTTACGGAGCCTTCAGCTTAGCCGCCGCGCGTGCGAACGCGCCTTCTAGCCCGTCGCCCGCGCCGTACCTGTAGTCGTGCTCGGGGTAGATGATGGCGACGAACGAGCGCGCGAACTCGTCGTCGGTGCAGAGTTGCCGCAGCGCGAAATGTGCGGCCCCTTGCGTGACGAACACGTTGAAGGTCGCGTCAGGCGTGAACGGCGTCAGGAACCACCCGCGCTCGCAAGTGTGAGCCGCCATCTTGTCGGGCTCGTCCCCTGCGCCAGCGACGCAGGCGAGGAACTCGTAGCCGTCCGGGTGCTTCGCGTCGCTCACGGGGCCTCCAGTTTGGCGCGCTTCTTGGCGGCGCGGTACGCGCGCTCCCTGGCGCGGAAAGCCTCAGGGTTTGCGGCGCGGTACGCCCGATCCCTGGCGCGGACAGCCTCGCGGTTCGCGGCGCGTCGTGCGTTCTGACGCGCGTTCTCCTTGACGCGGCTAGCATCAATGTCCGCTGCACGGCGGGCGCGCTCCTTGGCGTTGAGCGTCTCGCGGTTCGCGGCTCGGTACGCGTCAAGCTTGGTGTTGAGCTTCTCGCGGTTCGCGGCGCGTCGTGCGCGGCGCGCGGCGAGGCCAGCGGGGCGCTTGCACTCCGCGCAGTACTTCGTGAGCCACGCGTTCTTCCTTAACTTCTCCACCGTGCCGCACGCGCACCAGAACAGCGTCGCCTTCGCGTTCGCCTTCGGAGGCGTGACCTCGACGCCGAAGTGCCGCGACAGCATCTTCGCCAGGAACTCGTCGGCGGTCAGTTCCTTGACGACCTCGCCGTCAGCGCCGACGACCTTGACCGGACGCTTGCGAGCGACGGCGATGGTGTGCCCGGTCGCTGCGCCGACCCGCTTGGCAATCTCCGCGAGGTCGAGCGTTACGAGTTCCCCGGCCTCGTTCCGCCGCACGATGCGCTCGCCCGCTTGGAGCGTGCGGAGGATGGGGGCGACGATGCCAGCGACGGCAAGGTGCGAGAGCTTCGCGCTCACAGAAACTCTCGCTGCCCCGGCGGCACCCTGT
>CAIUAC010000607.1 GCA_903896985.1 uncultured Sandaracinus sp. | reverse complement strand
CGACGGAGGTGACCGGGTGCGTCCCACGCCCGCCGACGAGCTCGTTGACCTTCTGCCCGATGGAGCGGAGTCGCAGCGCGAGCTTGGCGACCTCGGGGTTGGCCTTGACGATCCCGACGATGTTGCGAATCGCCGGATCGGCGTCGAGCCCGAGGACGAGATCCGGGCCCTGCAGCACGAACAGCGACAGCGCGTGCGAGTGCACCAAGTGCCCCATGTACATCAACTCTCGCAGGAGCATCGCCGCGCGGGGCGCCTGAACTCCCGCAGCGTGGTCGAGCGCGTTGGACGCCGCGAGGTGGTGCGCCGTCGGGCAGACTCCGCAGATGCGCGCCGTGATGTGCGGCATCCGGTCTGCCTCCATCCCGACGAGGATCTTCTCGAAGCCGCGCAATTCGTTGACGATCAGGCCGGCCGAGGCCAGCGCGCCGTCGTCGTCGAGGTGGATGAAGACCTTCGCGTGCCCCTCGATGCGAGTGACCGGATCGATCTTGATCGTCCGCGTGCCGGCGCCTTCGCTACCTGCGTTCATACTTGGCGCCCTCGTGGTCTTGGTCCGCGTCGTCGATCCAGCGCTTGATGTGGAACGTCGGCTTGGTGCCGATCATCCGGGTCGCCATCGTGTACGAGTAGTGCGACTTCGACGTCCGCTCGATCTCCTTGATGATCGCCTCGCGGGGGATCTTCGTCAGCCTCGCCATGCGCTCGGCGATCTCAGTGCGAATGTCGCGGTTCGGCTCCGACAACACCTGCATCGTCGCGCCGCTGCAGCCGGTGCAAGGCACCCCGTTCTGCGGGCACGGAGACAGGCAGCGGTCGATGGTCACCGAGCCCATGCACAGGCACCCTTGGCTCAGGAAGCATCGCTCGGGGTCGGCGGCGCCGGAGGCATCGGACACGAGGGTGTCAGCGTCGGTCTTCCGCATCTGGCGCGTGCAGTGCCCGCACACCGACTCTTGCGTCGCCTTCGGCGTCCGCCCCTCGACGAGCGCAAGCAGCGCGTCGAACACGAACGCCGGGTGCGGCGGACAACCGGGCAGGTACAGGTCGACCTCGATCGCCTGGTCGAGGGGGGAGACCAGCGCCTCGAGCGGAGAGACCCCCCGTTGCGGCGTCGGCGCCGAGACGGTGGTCTTGTTGTGCAGGTAAACGGCGTCGGCGAGCTCCTCCGGCGTGTGCACGTTACCCGCCCCCGCGGGGCCCCCGAATACGGCGCAAGAGCCCCAGGCGATGACGAGGTCGCAACACTCTCGCATCTTCTCTGCGGCCTCGCGATCATGGGTGTTTCGGATCGCGCCCGAGACGAGCCCGACTGTCGCGTGGGGGTAGTCCTTGACGTCGGTGAGGACGGGACATCGCTGGATCGTCACCGCGTCGAGGACGGACAAGATCTTCTCGTGCAGATCCACGATCGCGATGTGGCACCCCGAGCAGTCGCTCAGCCACTCGGTGTTGAGGGTGACGGGGGTCCCGGTCATGTCGCCCGACCGCTCTTGATGATCAGCCGCTTGTAGCAAGCGTTTTCGCCGGTGTGCACGATCTCGAGCGTCGACTCCCTGCCCATGACGTTCTGCAGGGCGCCAGCGAAGAACCCGAACATCATGTTGCAGAGAGAGCCTTTCTGCGCGTGGCCGAAGCGGAACAGCGACTGTCGAATCATGCAGTCTCGAAAGACGAGCATGATCTCGTCACCTCCCTCGACTCGCTGCACGAGGCTCGGTCGGTCGTGCGGCTTGAAGGGCTCGAACCTCCAGAGGTAGTTGTTCTCGAGGAGCACCGCCCGCGTGGCGGTCAGCGCCGCTTCGAGGTCGTCGGTCTTCGGGACGCCGTCGGAGAGTCGCTTCCCGAGGTTCTTCCCGGCGAGGTACGAGATGTTGTTCGCCGAGTCGCCGACGGCCTGCTCCATCCCGCTGGCGACCGCGCCGAGGAAGGTCATCGCCTCCTGGAGCGTGGCCCGCTGGGTGGCCAGCGCAGCGGCGCCCTCGGGCGCCTCGATGGAATTAGGTGACACGGGCCACCATTTTCCGTCGAGGACGCAGCGTGAGCGATGATGGGGGAGCCGCCCTGAGGACCGGGGCGCGCTGGCGAATCTCAGACATCTGGCCTCCGAACGGTTCGACCGGAATCGCCGTCACCGCCCCGTTCGTGGCCTCGCCAGTCGCCGTGCCTCCGGTCGTTTCCGGAGTTCGGGGACCCACACGGAGGACTCGGCCGGCGCCGAGCCTCCAGACGACGCCACGCGCCCGGCCAGGCGTCGGCCGAGCGACCGCGAGCAGAGGAGCGAGTTGCGCCCTCAGCCAACGGCAGCGGACGCGCTTCCTTTAGTCCTCAAGCGGGTACACCCGCGGCGGCGTTGACTTCTCAGGAGCGGGCTGCCACGGTCGTCGCCTCGACCGGACGCGCCGCGCGCGCCGCCTCAGATCTGTTGCCTTCGAGGAGGGGAGACAGGTATGGCGACACGCGAAGGTGACACCACCGCGCCGGGGCGGGTCCTCGGACTCACTGCCGCTCAGGACCGAACCGCAGCGCTCGACGATGAGCCGAATGAGCGCTTCCGGGCGCTCATCGAGAGCTCGCGAGGGCTCGTGTGGCGCTGTGACTCCGAGGGGAGGTACACGTTCCTCAGCCACGGCTGGGAGCAGACGTTCGGCTATCCGCGGGAGGAGATGCTCGGCCGCCGCTTCGCGGACTTTCAGCGCCCCGAGGTGAGGGCTCGCGACCTCGAGGAATTCGGCCGCAACCTGGCGGGTGGCTTCGTGTCGGGCTACGAGACCTCCCAGCTGTCGAAGGACGGTCGCGAGGTGCACCTGCGCCTCTACACCGCCCCCGTCTACGGGGTCGATGGTCAGCTGAACGGACTCCAGGGTACCGCCGAGGACATCACCGAGCGCAAGCGGTCCGAGGACGCGCTGCGACAGAGCGAGGCGCGGTATGCGTTGACTCTCGGTGCGTTGGATGACGGCTTGTGGGACTGGCACATCCCGAGCGGCAAGGCGTTCTTCAGCGCCGTTTATTACACGCTGCTCGGCTACGATGATGGCGAGTTCCCCGCGAACTACGACTCGTGGCGGCTGCTCGTTCATCCCGAGGACCTCGACAGGGTCGAGCGAGGCCTGCGCCTCGGCTTCGAATCCGGAGGCAAGTTCGACATCGAGCTTCGAATGAAGATGAAGTCCGGTGCGTGGCTGTGGGTTGCCACTCGCGGCAAGACGGTCGAGCGCGATTCGGACGCGCGCGCCCTCCGAATGGTGGGGACGCTGACCGACATCACCGAGCGCAAGCAGAGAGAGTCCGAGCTCGCGGAGCTGGTCCGACGCCTGCAATTGGCCACGACGTCCGCGCGAATGGGCGTGTGGGATTGGGACGTCGTCAACAACGTGCTGACCTGGGACGACCGCATGTTCGAGCTCTACGGACTCCGGAGAGAGGACTTCTCCGCCTGCCTCGACGCCTGGCAGAGTGGCCTGCACCCGGAAGATCGGGATAGAGCGGTGGCTGAGTCCCAAGCTGCCATCGACGGCACGGCGGACTACGACACGACGTTTCGCGTGCTGCACCCGGATCGAACGATCCGGTTCGTCAAGGCGGATGGAATGGTGATCCGGGATGAGCGCGGGGTCGCGGTCCGGATGCTAGGGCTCAATTGGGACGTCACTGGGCCCCGGCAGGCTGCCGAGGAGAGAGCCAATCTCGAACCTCAGCTCCATCAGGCTCAGAAGATGGAGTCGGTGGGTCGGCTCGCAGGCGGCGTCGCGCACGACTTCAACAACATGCTCGGAGCGATCCTCGCGAACGTCGAGTTCGCGCTGGAGCAGGTGGGTCCGAACGCGCGCCTGCGTGAGGACTTGGAGGAGGTCCGCGCGGCGGCGCACCGCTCGGCCGACCTCACGCGCCAGCTGCTGACCTTCGCGCGGAAGCAGACCGTCGCGCGGAAGGTGCTGAACCTCAACGACTCGCTCGCGGGAATCCTCATGATGCTGCGGCGGATCATCGGCGAAGACGTCGCGCTCACCTCGCGGCAGGGCGAAGGGCTCTGGCTCGTCAAGGTGGACCCCTCGCAGATCGACCAGATTCTCACCAACCTATGCGTCAACGCGCGCGACGCGATCTCGGGCGTCGGCAAGCTGACCGTCGAGACTGACAACGTCAGCTTCGACGCCGACTACTGCGCCGCTCACGCAGAGTCGGTCCCCGGAGACTACGTCCGGCTCGCCATCAGCGACGACGGCCATGGCATGGACAAGGAGACCCAGTCGCACCTCTTCGAGCCGTTCTTCACTACCAAGGTGATGGGCAAGGGGACGGGCCTCGGCCTCGCGACCGTCTACGGCATCGTCAAGCAGAACCACGGCACCATCGAGGTCTACAGCGAGGTGGGCCATGGGACGACGTTCAAGATCTACCTGCCGCGGCACCAGGCCACGCCCCTGCCGGAGCGAGCGGACCAGGCGGCGCTGTCGACCGCGCGCGGCCACGAGACCATCCTGCTCGTCGAGGACGAGGCGTCCATCCTGAAGGCGTCCAAGCGGATGCTCGAGCAGATGGGCTACGTCGTGCTGCCGGCCGGCACTGCGGGCGAGGCGATACGCCTGGCGCAGGAGCACGCGGGCGCGCTGCACCTGCTGATGACCGATGTCGTCATGCCGGAGATGAACGGCCGCGACCTGGCCAAGAAGCTCCTCTCCCTCTACCCGGGCCTCAAGCGCTTGTTCATGTCGGGCTACACGGCCGACGTCATCGCGCACCACGGCGTGCTCGGGGAAGGAGTCCACTTCCTCCAGAAGCCCTTCTCGAGGCAAGACCTCGCCGTCATCGTGCGCCGCGCGCTGGATGGCGAACCGGACAACTGAGCCGCCGCGCCGCCCGAGGTCGTTTGAAGACCGACGACTCCCCGCGGTCGAGCCCCTCGACGCCTGGCGCCAGTTCTGGCCGGGTCCTGGCTTCACGCGCGCCGCTGCGCACCGCTGGGCGCCCCTGAGCAGACCGTCCAACCCGAGCTAACTACATGAAACTAAAGGCTGGTGCGAAAGACAGGAATTGAACCTGCACGGGAGTTACCCCACTGGAACCGGAACGTAGCCTATCCTATTGAAATCTAATGACTTTATGCACTTGAGTCGCGTCGCTGGACGTCAAGTTCCGGCAGAACCCGGCACATTGAGGTCACGGTGCCGGGCACGG
>CAIUAC010000606.1 GCA_903896985.1 uncultured Sandaracinus sp. | reverse complement strand
GGCGCGTAGAGCGTGTCGCCGACGACAGGCGCGCCCTCGAGGGCGAGCTGCGTGCGCAGCGTGAGGGGGCCGCCCGCCGCGACGCGACAGAGCAGCAGCGCGCGCTCGCCGACGCGCTCGAGCACGCGCACGTGCGCCTCGGCGTCCTTGCCGCGGGAGTCGCGCGGGCCGACGCTCGTCAGCCGCACGCCGTCGCCCTTGCCGAGGCGGTGACGCAGCACGCGCGGGCCGCCCTTCCAGCCCGTCACGCCGGCGACGAATTCGCGCACGACGTCGTTCGCCTCGAGCTGCCGCGCGAGCCCGGCGTTCGCCTCACGCCGCCGCGCGTAGAGCACGAGGCCGCTCGTCGCCGCGTCGAGGCGCTGCTGCGCGCCGAGATATTCTTGGGACGCGCGGCGACCATCGCGCGCCGCGAGGAACTGCGCCAGGCGCGCGGGGAGGTCCGCGCCCGGCTCCTGCGGCAGCGCCTCGCACGACACGCCAAACGGCTTGTCGAGCGCGAGCACGTCGGCGTCCTCGTAGACGAGCCACTCCGCGCGAAAGGCCGCGCCCGAAGGGCCCGCGGTCTCAGCCATGGAGCACGGGCGTCGGCGCGGGCGTAGGACCAGCGCCGCGCGCGGCCATCGCGATCGCCAGCCCGAGCGCCATCGAGGCCGCGGCCATCCACGCCCAGCCGGACAGGTGGTTGGCGTCGATCAGCCAGCCGCCGATCAGCGGCGCGGTGATCTGCGCGATCGAGCCGAGCGACTGCGAGAGCCCGAGCACGATGCCCTGCTCCTCGGCGCCGGCGTCGCGCGAGATCAGCGCCGTCAGCGCGGGGCGCAGCGGGCCCGTGCCGAACGCCGCGATCGTCACCGCGACCATCAAGAGCGTGATCGTGAGCCCTTCGCCGAGCAGCCCGTACGCAGCGGCGGAGAGCGCGAAGCTCACGATGACGACGCTGCGCTCGCCGTACCGCTTCACCAAACGCCCCACCATGCCGCCGAGGATGAACACCCCGAGCAGCCCGCCGTACGCGAGCACGTAGCCGACCTCGCGCGGGCCGAAGTGCTTGCCGTGCCAGAGAAAGCGGCGCTCTGCGAAGAGCGCGAAGCCGGAGTTGAACGTCGCGAACGCGAACGCAAAGAGGAAGAACTGCAAGAGCGAGCTCGCGAGCCCAGGGCGCTTGAAATAAGGCGCATACGCGCCCCAGTCGAAGAGCCCGAGGCGACGCCCGGTCGGCCCAGCGTCGCCGCTCGCCGCGAGCGAGCGCTCCGGGCGCAGCGTGCGCTCGTCGGGGAGGACGAACGCCGTCGCGAGGATGCTCGTCATCGACAGCGCAGCCGCGACGTAGACCGGCACGGCGTAGCCGTAGGGCGCGAGCGCGCCGCCGAGCGCGGGCCCGACCATGAAGCCGAGGCCGAACGCGACGCCGATCACGGCGAAGCTCTTGGCGCGGTCCTTCGCCTCGGTGACGTCGGCGATGTAGGCCTGCGCGACGGTCAGGTTACCGGCGGTCGCCCCGTCGACGACGCGCGAGAGGAAGATCATCCAGAGCGCGCCCGCGTTCGCCAGCATCAGGAAGCCGACGAAGGTGCCGGCTTGGCTGACGAGCAGGATCGGTCGCCGGCCGAAGCGGTCGGAGAGCCGCCCGAGGATCGGCCCCGAGATCAGCTGACAGAGCGCGTACGTCCCGCCGAGCAAGCCGACGACCATGGGCCGCGCGCCGTAGTGCTCCGCGTAGAACGGGAGCAGCGGATAGATGATGGTCAGCCCGAGCACATCGACGAGTACGACCAGGAAGATGGGCAGCAGCGGCGAGCGGGGGCGTTTCACGGCGGGGCGGACTGTAGAGCGCCGAGCGCGCGCGAGCACGCGCACACCCTCTGACGGGCAACGCCGAGCGCTCAGACGGCCCGACGACGACGGCGCGCGACGAGGAGGGCGATGAGCCCGCCCGCCGCGAAGGACGCCGTGCCGCCGCCAGAGCCGCCCGCGCCGGCGCGCGCGACGCGGCAGGAGCAGCCGGTCGTCAGCACGCCAGCGATGGGCCCGTCGGCGGGGTCGCCGCCCGCGTGCGTGCCGCCGACGTCCGCCGGGGGCGACGCCGCGACGACCTCGAGCGTCCGGCAGAGCTCATCGTCCGCCGGGCCGAG
The DNA here is from genome assembly GCA_903896985.1 of uncultured Sandaracinus sp. Classification (GTDB taxonomy): domain Bacteria; phylum Myxococcota_A; class Polyangia; order Polyangiales; family JADJQN01; genus CAIUAC01. The sequence goes on along the minus strand of CAIUAC010000606.1, from coordinate 5,700 downwards.
CTGCCCCGCGTCGGAGAACCAGTGCGTGCCGAGGACCAGCCCAAAGCAGACCGTCACGGGGCCCGGCTCCATCGGGCCCTGCAGGCGCACGGTGAAGTCGCCCTCCGCGCCCGGCGCGACCGTCGTCGGCACCGTCACGGCGCGCTCACACGACGGCCAGCTCACGTCGCAGACCTCGCTCGCGAGGTCGCGCGGCGTCGGCGCGAGCGCCACCTCCCCGGCGTTCCACGCGACGCTGCCGCGGTTGCGGAAGCGCAGGGTCACCTCGGACGAGCGACCGACCTCGAGCGCCGCGGGCAGCTCCCCCGAGACGAGCTGCGCCCAGAGCGCGGGCGCCGCGTCGAGGAGATACACCGCGGGGCCCGCGCCGCGCACGAGGAAGGGCGCGTCGAGCACGTCCGCCCCGCGCAGGTCGCCCGCAAGCTCGCTCGCCGGCACGACCCGGACGGCGCTCGCGTCGAAGTGCCACGCGTCCATCACCGCCGGGCTCGGCACATGCCGGAGCACGCCGCTCTCGCGGAGGTACACGGCGGGCTCGCCGTCGATGCGCACGAGCTCCGGGCTCGCCTCCACGTCGGGACCATCGGGCACGGCGTCGAGCAGCGCGTCGGTGACCGGCGCGACGTCCACGAAGCCGAGCCCCCACGCGGCGAGCACGTCGCGGCTCGGCACGTGTCGGCGCACGACGCCGCCCGCAGGCATCGGGAACGGCGGCGTGTCGCAGTGCAGCGTCTGCGGCGCGCCCCGCAGCTGCGGGTTCGGCCCGCCCGCTGTGTCGATGCCGTAGGCGTAGACGGGATGGTCCTGCCCGTCGAAGAACGAGAGCGGCACGCGCATCGAGAAGCCGTGCTCGCACGAGCCGAGCGCCGTGCAGAGGTCGTCGCGCCGCGCGCTCGCGTGGAGCGGGAAGCCGACCGCCGCCGGGTCGCCCGCGGGCCCGCCGAGGTAGACGTGCGCGTCGATCGAGGTCGCCGGCGCGTCGGGGTCCTGCGCCCAGCCGCTGATGCCGGTGCACGCCACCGAGTCGAGCCAGCCCGTCGGCGCCTGGTTCGTCCGCGCGAGCGCCTGAAGCTGCTCGAACGTGCCGTTCCAGCGGTTGCGATCGACGTTCCCCGAGATGCCCGCGATGCTCCCCGACGACGTGTACTGCCAGAACGCCCAGTCGCTCCAGCGGTCGTTGATGTTCGGGCACGCGGCGCCCGTGTACTGCGCGTGCCAGAGCGGCAGCGACGTGAAGTCCGAGCTCGCGACGTACGGGTCCCAGTAGTAGCGCCCCGTGTAGATCATCGGCTCGCGGCCGGTCCCGGCCGTCACGCGGTCGACCCACTGATGGATGCTGCGCGTGTACGCCGCGGTCGACACGCCGGGCGACGGCGCCTCCACGTCGATCGTCACCGGCATATCGCCGGGCCCGAGCCGCCCGACCGCCGCGACGACGAGGTCCGCCTGCATGAGCGGGTCTTGGCCAGGCTCGAAGAACTGATACGCGCCACGGATCAGCCCCGCGTCGCGCGCGCCCGCCCAGTTCGCCGCGAAGAAGCGGTCGTGGTAGCTGCCGTCGCCGATGCGGACGATGGCGAAGCGGATGCCGTCCCCGGCGACGCGCGCCCAGTCGATCGTGCCCTGCCAGGACGAGACGTCGATGCCCTCGACCGTCGGCCCATCCCCGCAGACGACGAGCTCGTCCGCCTGACCGGCCGCCAGGTCATCCCCGGAGGTCTCGACGGCGCAGGACGCGAGGGAGGCGAGGAGCGCGACCGAGAGCAGCAGGCGGGTGAAGCGCATGGCGCATGGCAGCTGCAAGCGAGGGGCCAGTCGCGCAGCAACAGCAGAAGCGCCGTCCCGCGGGCTGAGCGCTGCCTCGACGCCGCAGGCAGCGCGGGCTGCGCGCCGGGCGCGTCTGGCAGTGCGTCCAAGATCTGGTCGCCTCCGCCTGGCCACCGACGGCGCCGACGCGGAGCGCGCCGGCGCGGAGCGGCTCAGGCAGGCGAGCAACCCGGCACATAACGCCCCGGGATGCAGTTCCCGACCGCGTCGCAGTGGTCGCCGTTCGTGCAGTTGTCGAGGTCCGAGCAGACCGTGCCGCTCGCGTCGGGCTCGGTCGTGCACCCGAGGAGCGGATCACAGATCGAGTGCATGCACTCGACGATCGTCGGCGTGCAGGCGACGCCCAAGCCGCCGACGCACGCGCCGAGCGAGCACACATCCGCGGCCGTGCACGCGTTGCCATCGTCACAGCGCGCGCTGTTAGGGATGTACTGGCAGCCGCTCCGGGCCACGCAAGAGTCGTTCGTGCACGGGTTGCGATCCGTGCAGAAGAGCGTGAACCGCCCGACGCAGGCCCCCGTCGCGTCACAGGCGTCGCCCGCGGTGCACGCGTTCCGGTCGCTGCAGGCGGCGCCCGGCGTCACCGTGTGCTCGCAGCCGGTCGCGCCACAGGCGTCGGCCGTGCACGGGTCGCCGTCATCGCAGCCCGCGGCCACGCACGCGTCGCCGCAGCACATCGAGCCGCCCGTGCAGAGCGAGGTGCGCTCGCAGACGACGCCGCTGCAGGCCGCGCTCGTGCAGCCATCGCCCGCGCAGTTCAGGGGGGTGCAGGTCGGGTACTGGCAGCCGAACATCGCGTCGCAGGTGCCCCCGGGGCTCACGGTGCAGGCGGCGTCAGTCGCGGTGTGCGTGCAAGCCGACGCAGTGCAGCGATCGACCGTGCAGCCGATGCCGTCGTCGCAGCTGACCGGCGTGCCCGGCAGACACACGCCGGTGTCGCAGTGCTCGACGCCGTTGCAGGCGTCGCCGTCCGCGCAGTCCGAGTCGGCCAGGCAGCCCGGCGGTGCGTCGGTCGCCGCGTCCTCGGCGCCGGCGTCGCTCAGACCAGCGTCGCCCGGGCCAGCGTCGACGTCGCCCGCGTCGGCCTCGCCCGCGTCGGCCTCGCCCGCGTCGTCGCGGCGTCCGGGTGCCGTCCCCGTGAAGCGTGGCAGCGTCGCGGGATCGACCGCCCTCGGCACGCACGCGCCCCGGCTGCAGGTCTGACTGTCCGTGCAGACCACCCCGATGCACGCGTTGGTCAGGTCGACGCGCAAGACGCGGCGTTCGCCCGGGAGAAAGTGCGTGTTGACGCGCGCGACGACCTGCTCCGTGCCAGCGAGGCGCCCGCGCACGTAGACCATGACGGTCGCGCTCGTGTCGGCGCCGGGACGCAGTCCGACGGTCATCGGCAGCGCGGTCGAGTCGGCGAGGGACGCCGCGGCGGTCTTGACCCCGCCTGTCGCGCTCTGGGTGGTGACGACGATCTCGTCGAGCTGCGCGGGCACGGCGAGGTCGGTGTCGACGATGACGATCAGCTCGGTCAGGTCCGTGCTGCACGCGGTGAGCGTGAGCGCGACGGCGACCAGGCCGAGCGCGCGGCGGCGATCAGCGGAAAGCATCGAAGTCCCCCGTGAAGTCTCGACCGACGAGCGTCCCCTCCCAAGCGCCGGGGCGCAGCGAGTTCGGGCCGGCGATCGGCGCGTAGCCCTTGAGCGTCATCACATCGAGCCCGAGGCGCCCCGCGCGGATCGTGCTGTCGAGCTGATCGATCAGGGACGCGACCGCCCCATCGCACGCGCCCGACACGGTGCCCGCGAGCCCCGGGTACGCCGGCACGGTGTCGCCCGCGATGCGGCCGACCTCGTCGCAGAAGCCGCTCGTCGCCGAGGTGAGCGCGTCGCGGAAGGTGCTGTAGCGGCCGTCCGTCGCGGCGTACGTCACGGTGTCGACGAGCCAGGCGATGATCGCGCCGATGCTGACGTCGACGTCGTGCCGCTCTATGACGAACACGCCGCACGTCGCCGCCGCGTCGAACTCGCTCGGCGAGAAGCGCCAGTCGAGGATGTCCTCGGGGCGCCCGCGCACCTCGGTCCCGCGGTAGTCGAAGCGCACGTTGAGCCAGGTGTGCGTGCCCCGGTAGAGGTCGCGCGCGATGCCGGGGCGCAGGTCCATGCGCTCGTCGATCGACCACGTCGACAGGATGTCGTTGAGGTCCGCGATGCCGCCGAGCAGGTCCCGCACCCAGGGCGCGAGGTTGGCGTCCGCCCAGTCGCGGAGCGCGGGCGCGATCAGGTCCTCGACCCAGCCCGGCAGCCCCGAGATGCCGAGGCTCGCCGAGTCGCCCGCGATGAAGCGGAAGGGGCCGGAGACCGCGCCCATGAAGCTGTCGAGCCAGGACGGCAGGGACTCTCGCAGGCGCAGCGTCGAGGCGAGCGACCACGTCCCGGTGAGGTCCGGGTTCGTGATGTCGCAGAGCGTCCGCGGGCGGCAGGCGCCGGCTTCGCAGACGTCCGTCGCCGGGCACTCGTCGTCGGCGACGCAGCCATCGCCGCCGGGCGACGGCGCGCAGACGCCCCCGATGCAGAGCGTGCCGACGGGGCAATCGACGTGCTCCGCGCACGCGCAAGTCCCCGCGACGCAGCGCAGCGTGCCCGGGCAAACACCCTCGACGCACATCAGCGGGATGCGCGGATCGTGCGTGCAGCGCGCGGCGATGCAGAGCTCCCCGGCCGCGCACTCCGTGTCGAATTCGCAGACGCCGCCCGAGCCGTCGGGCGAGATGCAGACCCCGAGGCGGCACTCGGCGGGCGCAGCGCAGCTCGTGCACGTCTCCGTCGGAGGCACGACGAGGTCTGGCGCGACGCAGCGGAGCACGACGCCCACCGGGCGGCACACCAGCCCGGGCGCGCAGTCCATGCACGACTCGCAGTCGCTGACGGGTGGCGCGCCGAGATCGCTGCCCGGGCCGCCGTCGCGGTAGACGGACGAGGGCGTGTTGCCTGCGGAGCAGCCCGCAGCGGCGGCGAGCAGCAGCGCCGCGAACCAGAGAGACGCGGGCATGGGCGGGCGGTGCAGCATGGCGGGGGAAACTCCGACCTCGGTTGTAACCGGGTTACGCGCCCATGTCTCGCAGAACCCCCTTCAGACGGGCTTGAAAGCTGCCGCGGACCGTGCAAGCATGGCCTTCGTTCGCAGTCGCCGCGCCTCGGAGGTTCAGCGCGGCAGCCGAGCGGAGCCGAGCCGACGTCGAGTGGGGGTCTGTGCCCAGCATTGTGCTGGCCTCGAGCCCACCGACATCGCCCCTGACGCTCGGCGTTCCAGCGCCCTGCCCAGCACAGTGCCGGGCCCCCAAGGGAATGCCGTTCCAGTGCCGCCCCCAATCGCCGCGCCCACTCCCGAGGCCGGCTGATGGCAGAGACAGAGACCAATGGCCGATATGCCGATGGCGGATAATCCGATCGAAGCGCCCCTCGAGTTCGACGACCTCGAGGATGACCAAGACGAGTTCGACTCCGGCGAGGAGCACGGCCGCGGCCGCGCCCACGGAGCTTCGACGAGCCCGATCGCGGTGCATGTCGCGAGGCTCTCCGACCGCGCGATCCAGCGCCTCGTCGGTGGTAATGCGTTCTTGCGCGGGCGCCTGTACGCGCGGCGCAACGCGGTGACGGACCTCGCGACCGACGGGTACGCCGCGAGCGCCCGCGTCCGTGGGCGGACCGACGAGCCGTATACCGTGCAGACCTCGCTGACCGGCGACGCGCAGGTGCACTCGCAGTGCAGTTGTCCCGCTTGGAAGGGCCCGACCGGGCACTGCAAGCACGTCGCGGCGCTCCTCGTCGCGCTCCGCGATCGCGAGCGCCCGGCCCGACCGAAGCAGTCCGATCAAGGCAATGG
>CAIUAC010000605.1 GCA_903896985.1 uncultured Sandaracinus sp. | reverse complement strand
CGGCGCCGTCCCACGCGCCCTCGCCGGAGCAGCCAGCGTCCACGACGTCCTGGAGCGCGGTGCGCGCCTCGGCCCAGTGACCGTAGCGGTAGAGGACGAGCGCGTCGTCGAGCGCGTACGATCGGCGCGTCGCCGCTGTATCGGCTGCGAGCGGGACGACCTCGAGGTAGAGCCCGCGCGCCTCGAGCAGGAGCGCGACGGCCCACGGGAGATCGATCGGGCGAACGTTCGGAGGCTCGCCCTCGGGGTCGGGAGCCGCCTGCCGGAGCTCGAGGTGGGCTTCCGCGATCGCCTGTTCGCGCGCGTGGACGAGCACCTCTGCGGCCGGTCGGCGCCACTCCGAGTCGGCGGCAGCCGTCGCCAGATACTGCCGCGCGGTGGACCCCGCCTCCGCGAGCGAGCCGGCGCCGAGGAGCGCCTGCGCACGTTGTACCGTCCACTCGGCGACCGAGGGGTCGTCGGGGCGCCCGATCAGGAGCGAGTGCCACGCGTCGGCGGCGTCGGCGTACGACTCTCGCGCGCTGCTGCAGTCCACCGCGTCGTGCTCTGCGTTGCAGCGCGCCGAGAGCGACTCAGCCTGCATGAACGAGCCCATCGCCTCGGTCTGTCGAACCGCACGCTCGTGCGCGCCGACGGGCGCGAGCCGCGGGGCGCGCGCGTGGTGCGGCGCAGCGCGGGGCGCGGGAGCGGCGACGGGCGCACCTCCACAGGCCGCAAACATCAGGAGGAGGCCACAAGCGCTGGCCGTCGGCCCAAGGAAACCCGCGGGACAGGACGTTCGAAGCACGAACTGAGGCTGCGGGAACGGCTTTCGGAAGTCAAAGACGGCGGTCCCCGGCTCGAGCGCTGCCGGCTGGTGGACGCGCCGCGCGAGGCCGAGGAGAGCCTCGACGCCACACCGACGGCGCCCCCTCGACGGGCCACGCCCCTTGCGCTCCCCTCCCCTTTTCTGCCATTCAGCCGTCCGTGACCGCTGCAGCCAAGCCGCGCCTCGACTTCATCGACGCCCTGCGCGGCGTCGCGGTCGTCTTGATGATCCTCTGGCACACGGCGGACTCTTGGCTCGCGGCGAGCGCGCGCGCGGTCAGCGGGCAGGAGACGACGAGCTACTCGATCCTGCGTCTGCTCGGCGGCACCGCGGCGCCGCTCTTCTTGCTGCTCGCGGGCGTCGCGCACGGGCTCAAGGCGGCGGCGGATGCGCGCAAGGGCACGGCCCCGACGCTCGCGATGCTGGGCGCAGCGGCGCGCGGGCTCGAGCTCGTCGTGATGGGCTACCTGCTGCGCTTGCAGTTCTGGGGCATCGACGGCTCCGGCGTGAAGCTGCCGCAGGCGTTCTTGCCGCTGCTCCTCGGGCTGCTCGGGCTGCTCGTCGCGACGAAGCGCTTGGCGAAGTCGCCGACGGGCGCGCTGCGCTTCGCGGTCCTCGGCGCGCTGCTCTACTCCATGGGGCTCGTCGTGCTCGCGCATTATCAGCCGTCGCGCGTGTCGAGCGTGCTGCGCGTCGACGTCCTGCAGGCCATCGGGGCCTCGCTCGTCTTGCTCGCGCTCGTCGAGCCACTCCTCGCGCGCTCGTCCGCCGTCGCGCTCGTGCTCGCGCTCGCCGTGACGCTCGCGACCGATGCGCTCGGCGCGCACCTGCCGGGCGTGCTGCCTGAGCCCCTCGCCGCGTACCTCGCGCGGTGGGTGACGCGCCCGGGCGTGCGCACGATGGCGATGTTCCCGCTGTTCCCGTGGCTCGCGTTTCCGCTCGTCGGCAGCGTGCTCGGGCGTCACTGGAGCGCGAGCGCGCGCCGCGGCTCTTTGGCGCGCGACGTCGGGATCCTCACGGCGCTCTGCGTCGTCCTCAGTGTCGTCGCGAACGAGTCTCTCGCCTATCACCTCGGCTGGATCTGGAAGATGCCGTGGTTCATCCCGACGCTGCGCGTGGTCTCCCGCGTCGCCTTCGGGCTGGTGTTCGGCGGGCTCTGCTTCGCCGGGCTGGCGCTCTCTGCGCGCCTCGGCTTCGGGCAGAGCGCGCGCGCCGAGAAGTACGCGCCGCTGCGCACGCTCGGGCGCTCGTCGCTCTTCGTCTACTGGGTGCACCTCGAGCTCGCGTTCGGGCTCGTCGCGACGCCGCTGAAGGGCAAGTTCGACCTCGGGCGGTGGGCCATCGGCTTCGCCGCGCTCACCGCGCTGATGTACGTGCTGGTCGTCCTGAAGAACGGCCCCTGGGAACGCCTCGTGACGTGGGCTGCCAAGCGTGTAGACTCGCGCGCCCGGACGCCTGCTCCGGCGGAAGACCGACCCAGCCCTTGAGCGCGAGCGCGCGCCCCCTTAGAGTCATCCTCCCATCCGAGGTGGTACGAATGGTCTCCCCGAGCGTCCGGCTGTTTACCGAGAGTCGAGCGTTCGAGAGCACCTGGCGCGCGGCGCTCAGCGAGCTTGGGCTCGACGCGGAGCTCGCGGCTCCAGAGACGCTGACCGACCTCCTCGGCGCCGACATGACGGCGGTCATCGACGCGAGCTGGAGCGGCTTCGACGAGGACGAGCTGCTCGCGGCGGCGGGCTTCGCGCGCGCGCTCGGCGCGGTGCCGGTCGTGGCGCTCGAGGGCTCGACGGCGTTCGGCGCGATCGCGGAGCTGCTCGAGGAGCTCACCGGCGGGCTCGTCGCGCGCACCGCCGACGACGTGGTGCGCGTCGTCGCGGCGCTCGCTCGGCGCGGCGACCCCTCTCGCGCGCGCCGCTTCGAATACCTCACGGTCGCGCCCCGCGGCACAGAGCTGCTCGCGATCCTCGGCGACGGTCGCGCCGCGCTCGTGCAGCGTCCGCTCGGCGAGAGCGACGACGGCAGCGACGTGCTCGGCATCACGCTCGCGGAGGACGCCGAGAGCGCGACCGTCGAGCTGAGCGGCGGCGCGATCATCCTCGTCCGCGCGCCCTCCGGGCAGCCTGCGGTCGCGCCCGCCGTGCGCGCCGCCGCCAGCAGCTTCGTGCTCGACGCGCTGACGCTCGACGGCGTGACGCTCGGCGCGCGCCTGCGGGCGCTGCGAGTCGCCGCGGGGCTCACCCAAGCGGAGCTCGCGCGGCGCACCGGGATCCATCGCCCCAACATCGCCCGCGTCGAGGCGGGGCGGCACACGCCCTCGCTCGAGACGCTCTCGCGCCTCGCCAACGCCATCGGTGTCCCGACCAAGCGCGTGCTCGAGGTCGATCAGCTAGCGGACGGCTCTTCCGAGGCGCGCGCCTCGAGTGAGTCTTCGCCCGGCGCGACCGCGCCAGGGCTCACGTCGCCCGGCAGCACCTCGCCGGGCACGATGGCGCCGAGCGCCGCACCGGCGCGCCCCCGCATCGGCACGAAGTAGCGCGCCCCGGTGAGCTCGTTGACGCCGACGTACACGTCGACGCCGAACGTCTCGCGGATGCGGCGGTAGGTCATCACCTGCGCGACGGAACCGAGCGCGACCGTCTTGCCACCGCGCAACAGCAAGAGCCTGTCGCAGTACTGCGCCGCGAGATTCAGGTCGTGCACGACCAAGAGCGCCGCGAGCCGGGTCTCCCGCACGCGCGCCGCGACGAGGTCGAGCACGGCCACCTGATGATGGATGTCGAGGAACGCCGTCGGCTCATCGAGGACGAGGATCGGCGTCTGCTGTGCGAGCG
>CAIUAC010000604.1 GCA_903896985.1 uncultured Sandaracinus sp. | reverse complement strand
CCTCGGAAGGCCTCCGGTCGGCGGAGTAGTCATCGCCTCGGAAGGCCTCCCGCCGCGGAGTAGTCATCGCCTCGGAAGGCCTCCGGCCGCGGAGTAGTCATCGCCTCGGAAGGCCTCCGGTCGGCGGCGCGACGACGACGAACGACCTGTTCAACAGGTCGCCGAACGGTGCACAGACCACGAGCGACCTGTTCAACAGGTCGGTGAGCGGTGCGCAGACCGCGGAGCGACCTGTTCAACAGGTCGCCGAGCGGTGCGACGACCATAAACGACCTGTTCAACAGGTCGCGGACCCGTAGGCGGCGCCTCGAGGCGCGAGGGCTCAGGGGGCGCGCGTGCCGCCTCGCGTGATGACGACCGCGCCGAGGCCGACGAGCGCGGCGACGAGCGGCGCGAGGCCGCCGACGATGGGCACGCGCGAGACGAGGAAGAGCGCGAGCACGCCGGCCGCGAGCTGGAGCACGGGGCGCGCGGCGAGCGCCGGCACGGGCAGCAGGCGACCGAGCACGGCGGCGACGGCGACGAGGCCCGCGTAGACGCCGACCGCCGTCACGAGCGCGAGGAGGATGGCGCCCGGGATGCCGACGAGGGTGATCGTCAGGACGACGCCGAGCACGAGCGCGGCGACCGCGGAGAGCGCGCCCGTCGCGCCGGCGCGGGTCGGGAGCGCGGCGACCGTCCGCGTCACCTCGTCGAGGCGCGCCGGCGCGAGGCCGAGCAAGAGGAGCCCGAACAGGAACAGCAGGGCGTGGCGCGACGCCGAGGCGAGCGTCTCGCGCAGCCACTCGGCGAGCTCCCCCGCGGCGCTGGCGGCGGCGTTCGCTGCGGTCGCGCTGGCGTCGTCGACGCGCGCCTCTGCGTCTTCGTCGTCGTGCGCGTCACGGCCGCGCACGGTCAGCCCATGGGACGTCGCCCCGAGCTCCACGCGCGCCGACGCCTGCGCGCCCTCGTCGACCTTCACCTCGCCGCCCATCGCGACGATCTCGCCGTGCACGACGGCGCCGCGGCGCACGCGCACGTCGCCGCCCATCGTCACGACGTCGCGCAGCACCTCGCCCTCGATCGTCGCGTCGCCGCCCATCGTCACGACGCTCTCGACGACCTCGCCGCTGCGCACCGTCACGTTGCCGCCGAAGCTGACGCGGTCGCGCGCGTCCCGCCGAGACGCGGCAGACGCGGGCGGCGAGGAGGCGGTCACCGTTGGCGGCGCTGCGGGCGCGGGCGGCGGCGTGGAGGCGGTCACCGTCGGCGGCGCGGAGGCGGTCACCGTCGGTGGCGCGGAGGCGACGACAGACACGGGCGCAGCCGGGCGCGCGCGCACGATGAGCAGCGTCGCCGTTCGCTCCGCGACGAGCGGCGCGTCGCTGCCGAGGACGGCCGTCAGCACATCGCGCAGGGACGCGTCGCGCACGCGCAGGTGGGTCGTCGGGTCGCTCGCGAGCGCGCCGACGAAGCCGAGCCCCGCCGCCTGCGCAGCCCGCTCGAGCGCGACGCTCGCCGGAACGCCCTCGGCGACGACCGTCAGGCGCTCGTGCTCGGGCCACTCGCCGGTGAAGTCGAGCGCGCGCGCGTGGGGCACGCAGAGCTCGCCCGCCCCGGCGCAGAGGAGCACGCCGAGCGTCAGCGCAGCCGCGCGGG
>CAIUAC010000603.1 GCA_903896985.1 uncultured Sandaracinus sp. | reverse complement strand
GTCGGCGGGGGCGGGTCGCTCGCGCTCTCGCTGGAGCTCTTTGGTTTTGCGGGCGGCGCCTTGCTCGACGCCCCTCCACACCCGGCGGCGCGCGGCGAGCACCACTGGGACGAGGAAGAGGAGGATGGCGACGCGCTCCTCGCGGTCGCGCTCGGCGAGTGGTCGGTGGCGATGTCGGCCGTCGCCGCGTACCGGGCGCTCGACGGCGCGTCCTACGCCGAGGTCGGCGTGGCGCTCTCGGTGCGCCTGCCCGCGAGCGCGGGCGTGTTCATCCTCTTCCCGAGCACCTCCCACCGGAGCGGACACGGCGGCGGCGGCTCGCAGCGCAGCGACGACGACGCGCGCTCCTCGAGCGACGACGGCTATCACGCCGACGAGACGACGCCCTCGGACGGCGGCATCGGCGCGGAGTCGGGCGACGACGACGACAGCGGCGGCACGGTCGAGGTGAACCCGCCGCCCGCCGGTACCGTGCCCGTCAACCCGCGCTGAGCGACCGCTCCCGGGCCGCGCGGCTCACTTCGTGCCGAAGAGCCGGTCGCCCGCGTCGCCGAGACCCGGCACGATATAGCCAATTTCGTTGAGCTTCTGATCGATCGCCGCGGTGAACACCGGCACCTCGGGGTGCGCCGCGTGGAACACCGCGAGCCCCTCGGGCGCCGCGAGCAGACAGACGAACTTCACGCTCTTCGGCTTGTCTTGCAGCACGCGCGAGACGGCGGCGACGGCGGAGTTGCCCGTCGCGAGCATCGGATCGACGACGATGACGTCGCGGTCCGCGAGGTCGCCCGGCATCCGGTAGTAGTACTCGACGGGCTGCAGCGTCTCGTGATCGCGATAGAGCCCGATGTGCCCGACGCGCGCGCTCGGCAGGATGCGCAGCATTCCGTCGAGGATGCCGTTGCCCGCGCGCAGCACGCTGACGATGACGATCTTCTTCCCGTCGAGCACGGGCGAGTCCATCTCGGCGATCGGCGTCTCGATCCGCTCGGTCACGAGCGGCAGATCGCGCGTCACCTCGTAGCCGAGGAGCATGCTGATCTCAGCGAGCAGGCTGCGGAACGAGCTCGTGCTCGTGTCCTTCTTGCGCATCAGCGTGAGCTTGTGTTGGACGAGCGGATGACTGATGACGTGAACGTTCGCGGGCATCGCCTGGATCTCCTCGGAGCGGGTAGGTATACGCCGAACCATGACTCCCGTGCTCATCGGAATCGCAGGCGGAACTGGCAGCGGTAAGACCACCGTCGCGCGTCGCATCGTCGAGGGCTTGCCCGCCGAGCACGCCGTGCTCGTGCAGCACGACTGGTACTACCGGGACCGCGCGCGGCTCTCGCTCGCGGAGCGCGCCAAGCTCAATTTCGACGAGCCCGAGGCGCTCGAGAACAGCCTCCTCGCGCAGCACCTCGGCGAGCTGAAGGCGGGCGAGACGGTCGAGTGCCCGCAGTACGACTTCGCCACGCACACGCGCAAGGCCGAGACGCGCCGCATCGCGCCGTGCGCGGTCATCGTCGTCGAGGGCATCCTGATCTTCGCCGTGCCGGCGATCCGCGAGATGCTCGACCTGCGCCTCTTCGTCGACACCGACGACGATCTGCGGCTCTTGCGCCGCCTCGAGCGCGACCTCGTCGAGCGCGGGCGCGACTTCGCCTCGGTCTCTGCGCAGTATCAGCGCACGGTGCGCCCGATGCACCGGCGCTACGTCGCGCCGAGCAAGGATCACGCGCACCTCGTGATCCCCGAGGGCGGCGAGAACGTGCGCGCGCTCGACGTGATCGTCGGGCGGTTCCTCCTCGCGATCGCCAAGCTCGACGACGCGATGACCCCCGACTGAGCGCCGACACCGAGGCGTGGGTCGCGTACCATCTGCGCGTGACCTCCACCTCTCGCTTCGCTCGTCGCGCGCTCCCGCTCCTCGTCGCCTTGCTCGCCTCGTGCGCCACCTCGACCCCTGCGCCAACGCCGGGCGCGTGCACGACGCGCACGGACTGCGCGCTCGACGAGGTCTGCCGCGACAATCACTGCGAGCGCGTGCCGGACGCCGGCACCGATGCGGGCCCGATGTGCGCGTGCGTCGCGGGCGAGCGCTGCGTCGGGGTGACGTGCACCGTCGAGTGCGGCGCGCCCGACGCGGTGCCCTGCGCGGATGGCGACGCGTGCGACTTCGCGACGGGGCATTGCGTGCCGGCGAGCACGGCGGGCATCCTGACGGGGGCCGACGAGGCGTGCGGCGCGAGCACCTGCCGACCGGGCACGGAGTGCGCGCTCGACGGCCAGTGCGTCGCGGCGCCGCCCTGCGGGGCGGAGCGCTGCAGCGCCGACGGCAGCGTCTGCTGGGGCGCCGGCTGCGCCTCGACGCGTCCCGCGGGGGCGTGCGCGCCGGCGCCGCTCGAGCGCCTCAACGCGCCAGATTTTCTGCTCGGCGGCGATGGCGGCGCGTTCGACCTCGAGTTCGACGACGCGTGCAACGCGTACGC